>JAQGLP010000296.1 GCA_028292835.1 Variovorax sp. | reverse complement strand
GGCGCAGGTCCACCTTGCGCACGTCGATGGCGCTGCCCTGGGCGTCGGCCGCGCCGCCGAAGTTCTCGACGTTGATGACGCGCAGGCCGGTGTACTCGAGCGTGAGCTTGTCGCTGCCATTGGTGATCTGCGAACTGGATCCGATCACGCCCTCGACCTCGAACGGCTTGGCGGCGGCCGCCATCGGAATGGCCCTGAGTTTCACGCGGGAGCCGCCATCGTCGAAGCTCGACTGGTAGATCTCGACCCCCTTGTAGCTGGCCGGATGGTTGACCTCGATGCGCGCGGGCACCTGCTCGCCGGTTTCACGGTCGTGCAGCACGACCTCGCTGGCAAACAGCTTGGGCATGCCGGTCGAGTAGTAGTCGACGATGAATTTCTTGAGTTCGATGGTGAACGGCAGCTCCTGCAGCAGGATGCCGTCGGACTGGTTCAGGATCGCCACGTTGGCGCGTCCGCCCTCGGGCACCAGGATGTTGCCGCGAAAGGTCGGGTTGCCGGGCGAGAGTCGGTGCTCTGGCGCCACGTCGGCGATCATGCCGCCGCCGTTGAAGACGCTCTTGCCGTTGAACCAGGTCTGTGCGCGCACCACCAGGTCGCCGTCGAGCAGCCCGCCCAGGCACACCAGCACGATCGCGCTATGCGCCGCGATGTAGCCCAGCTTGTGCGCGCCGCCGGCGCGCGCCGCGACCATGAAGCCGCTCTCGCGCTGCTGGACCTTCACCTTCCAGCCGCCGCCCGCGAGCATCTTGCCGATGCGCTCAGCCGCCGCGCCGGGCGCCTCGCCCAGCGTCGCGACTGCGCGCAGGCCGAAGGCATTCAGGCTTTGGGCACGGATGCCTTCCTTCACGGTGCGCAGGTCGCGCAGGATGTGCGGCGTGTTGCGCGCCACGCACAGCGATGTGCTGACCACCAGGAACAGCAGGATCAGCAGGAACCACCAGGCGCTGTAGACCGAGTCGAGCCTCGCCGCGCGGAATACCGCCGCCCAGAACGGGCCGAACTGGTTGACGTAGTTGGACGCGGGCTCGTGCTGCTTCAAGACGGTGCCGATGACCGAGGCGATGCAGATGACCGTCAGCAGCGAGATCGCGAAGCGCATCGACGACAGCAGCTCCACCGCCGCGCGGACCGCGGGCGGGCCGCGGTGGACGCGAAGACCATGGGTGGAGACTGACATCGGATGGAGGCGCTTGAGCAGGAAGAAGTCGGGTGCCGGAAAGCAAAAAGACGGGCCATCGTGCGATGGGCCCGCCTTCTTAGGGGCAACCGGGGCGAATTGGTTTCACCGGCCCATCAACGCAAACCGGCGATGTAGTCGGAAACGGCCTTGATCTCGCGGTCGTTCAGGCGCGCGGCGACACCGTTCATTTGCGGGCTGTTGGTGCGCACCCCATCGCGGAACAGCGCGAGCTGGGTGGCGGTGTATTCGGCGTGCTGGCCAGCCAGGCGCGGGTACTGGGCCGGGATGCCGGCACCGGTCGGGCTGTGGCAGCCCGCGCAGGCCGGAACGCCGCGCTCACCAATGCCGCCGCGGTAGATCTTCTCGCCCAGGGCCACCAGGTCCTTTTCCTTGGCGAAGCCCGGCTTTTCCTTCTTGGAGGCGACAAACCAGGCGACATCGCGGACTTCCGCGTCGCTCAGCGTGGCGGCCATGCCGTTCATGATGGGGTTCTTGCGCTTGCCCGACTTGTATTCCAGCAGCTGCTTCACGATGTACTCGGGGTGCTGCTGCGCCAGCTTAGGGTTGGACGCGATGGCCGAGTTGCCGTCGGCGTTGTGGCACGAGGCGCAGGCCTTGGCGCCAAAGGCCGCCTCGCCCTTGGCGAGGTCGGGCTTGGCCGGCGCGGCGGGGTCGGCGGGTGTGGTGGCCTTGGCAGTTGCGGCCTCCGATGCCACAGCGGGCGGTTCGTCGGCCGCGCTACCGGCGGTGGCGACAACGCCGAGGAGGGCTGCGAGCAGAAAATTGGCAAACAACTTCATAACGTGGGCTCGGGGGGATGGATGGCGCAAAACCGCGTGATTCTACAATGGTGCCCTGCTTTGAAAGCCTCTTGATGACTACTGCGCCGCTCTCCCCGGCCCCTGCCGCGCTGCGCGCAGACCCTCCCGCGGCCGATGCCGCGCCGCTCCGGCGCCCGCCCTCCGCCGCCGCCGAGCTGTCGCGCACCGCCCTCGGCTGGCTGCACACCGCGCACTTCCTGACCAGCGCGCCTCAGCTGGAACACCTGCCGCCCGTCGGCCTGCCAGAGATTGCCTTCGTCGGGCGTTCCAACGCCGGCAAGTCGACCGCCATCAACACCCTGACCCAGCAAAAGCGCCTGGCCTTCGCCTCCAAGACCCCCGGGCGCACGCAGCACATCAACCTGTTCGGCGTCGGCAAGCAGGGCGTCAACGACGCCGTGCTGGCCGACCTGCCGGGCTACGGCTACGCCGCCGTGCCGCGCGAGGCCAAGCTGCGCTGGCAGCGCGTGATGGGCAACTACCTGATGACGCGCCAGAGCCTGATGGGCGTGGTGCTGCTGTGCGACCCGCGCCTGGGCTTGACCGAGCTGGACGAGATCCTGCTCGACGTGATCCGCCCGCGCGTGGCCGAGGGCCTGAAGTTCCTGGTGCTGCTGACCAAGGCCGACAAGCTCACGCGCGCCGAACAGGCCAAGATACTGTCGATCGTGCGACTGCAGGCCGGCGGCGGCGAGGTCAAACTGTTCTCCGCGCTGAAGCGCCAGGGGGTGGAAGACGCTGCAACGCTGCTGTGGCAGTGGGTGCATCCGGAGCGTGTCGACGCAGGCACGCCCGCGCCGTCCATCGGCGCCGACGCCGACCCGCCTGCCGAGAGCCGCCGCGACGGCGGCGAGACCCTGCCCGGCCCCTGAAGCCAAAACCGGCACCGGTGCCCGTCCATGGGCACCGTGTGCCATGAAAACCATGGCAAGCGGGTGGCGGCGGCAAGACAATGCATCCTGTCCGGAGAGCAACCGATGATCGAAACCTTCCAGCGTCTCCTGCCCAACGGCATCACGCTCAGCTGCCGCGCCAGCGGCGACGCCGGACGGCCCGTCATGGTTTTTTTGCACGGCTTTCCGGAAGCGGCCTTCATCTGGGACCCTCTGCTCGAGCACTTCGCCCGACCCGAGCACGGTGGCTACCGCTGCCTGGCACCCAACCTGCGCGGCTTCGAGCGCTCGAGCGCGCCCGCCGAGGTGGAAGCCTACAAGGCGCACCGGATGCTCCAGGACATCCAGCAACTGGTCGCCTCCGAGCGCGCGGACGGCACGCTGGCCGCACTGGTGGCCCACGACTGGGGCGGCGCCTTCGGCTGGGGCTACGCCAACGCGTTCCCCGCGCAGGTCGGCAAACTGGTCATCATCAACTCGCCGCATCCCGCCACCTTCGCGCGCGAGTTGCGCGACAACCCGGCGCAGCAGCAGGCCAGTGCCTACATGAACTTCCTCGCGCAGCCCGGCGCCGAGGCGCTGCTCGCAGCCAACGACTACCGGCGCCTGTGGCGCTTCTTCACCCTGATGAAGGCCGGCGCCGACGGCCACGGCTGGCTGACCGAAGCCGTCCAGCAGCAGTACCGTGAAGTCTGGAATGCCGGCCTGACGGGCGCCTGCAACCTCTACCGCGTGACGCCGCTGAAACCCGCCGCACCCGGCGAGCCGCCGCCCGCGCGCACCGCGCCGCCGCGCGAGCGACTCACCGTCGACGTGCCGACCCTGGTGCTCTGGGCGCTCGACGACACCGCGCTGCTGCCGGGCCTGCTCGACGGCCTGGAAGACTACGTGCCTGATCTCGAGATCAGGAAGGTGCCCGGCGCCACGCACTGGATCGTGCACGAGCAGCCCGACCGGGTCGCGCGCGAGATCGAGGCCTTCATGCAACGGCGCTGACAACGCCTCGCCCTTACCGGGCGTGCGGCCGTCAGTACACCGGCGCCTCGCCCGGCGGCCGCGTCTTGAAGCGCTTGTGCACCCAGTAGTACTGCGCCGGCATGGTGTCGATGAAGCCTTCGAGTTCGCGGTTCATGCGCGCCGTATCGGCTTCGGCGTCCTGGGTCGGAAAATCGTGCCATGCCGGATGCACCGTGACCTCGTAGCCGGCTCGCGTCATGCGCGGGATCACCGGCACCACCTGCGCGCGCCCCAGCCGCGCGAAGCGCGACAGCGACGGCACGGTGGCTGCCGGCACGCCGTAGAACGGCACGAAGATCGACTCCTGCGGGCCGAAGTTCATGTCGGGCAACAAGTACAGCACCCCGCCGGCGCGCAGGTCGGCCAGGTTCGTCTTGATGCCGTCGAGCCGGTTGAACAGCTTCACGTCGCCGAAGCGGGTGCGGCCCTCGCGGATCCAGGCGTCCACCCGCGGGTCGCGCTGGCGCGTGTAGATGGTCGTGAAGGTGCGCTCGACATTGATGGCGATCGCCGATGCCGCCGCGTCCAGCCCGTAGAAATGCGGCGCGAAAACGATGGTGGGGATGCTCCCGCGCAGCGCGTCGACGTCGCCGACGAGGTGCAGCCGGCGGTGCAGCACGTCGAGCGGCGCGTGCCAGAGCCAACTGCGGTCCAGCCACGCCTGCGAGAAATAGATGAAGGTCCGCAGCGCCCAGCGCCGCCGCTGCGCCGGCGACGCCTCGGGAAAACACAGCCGCAGGTTGGTCGCCACCACGCGCCTGCGCGGCACCACCAGCACGTAGAGCACCGCGCCCATGACGGCGCCCAGCGCCCGGATCCAGGCCAGCGGCCAGTGCGACAGCAAACGCATGAAGGCGATTCCGAGACGTGCGGACATACGGGTGTATCAGCCTTCCTGGCGTGGCGTCTTGTAGCGGGCGTAGCCCCACAGGTACTGGCTCGGGCACTGGCGCACCAGGCGCTCCATGGCGCGGTTGATCTGCGCGGCGGCGGCGTGCGGGTCGCCGGCCAGCGGGTCGCCCAGTTCCTCGAAGTGCAGCACGTAGCCGCGCCCCAGGGGCAGCCGCTCGCTGCGGCACAGCAGCAGCGCCGCGCCGGTCTGCTGAGCCAGGCGCGCGGCCAGCGTCATGGTGTAGGCGTCACGGCCGAAGTACGGCGCCCATACCCCCTGGCCCTGCGGCGGAACCTGGTCGGGCAGCAGGCCGACCGATTCGCCGCGCCGCAGCGCCTTGAGCATCTGGCGCACGCCGCCCAGAGTGGTCGGTGCGGTCGCCAGGTTGGGTCGCTCGCGCGACGCCGCCATGACCTCGGCCAGCCACGGCTGGCGCGCCGGCCGGTACAGCACGGTGATCGGCCCGTGCGCAGCGCAGTACGCCTGCGGCGCGATCTCGAAGCAGCCCTGGTGCGGCGTCAGGATGAGCGCGCCGCGCCCGGCGGTCCGGGCACGCTCGATGCATTCGTTCCCCTGGATGGTGCAGGCCGGCATGGTCCCCAGCCACAGCCGTGGCAGCTCGGCCGTCATGCGGCCGGCCGCGCCCACCGCCTGGCGTACCGCGGCAAAGCCGTAGCCGGCCTGGCGCGCGTTGGCAAGGAAGCGTCGCCGGTAGACCGGCGAGACGGCGAACACGACCCAGCCCAGCAGGGTGCCGAGCGCGTGCAGCAGCGGCAGCGGCAGCAGCGAGCACAGGCGGAACAACGCGGTCATGGATGAAGGAGGGCAACAAAAACCACAACCGCACAGGGCACGGATGCTAAAGACGGGCAATCGATAGAATGTTGGCGTCGCTGAGTTAAATGAGCAACTTGCAGGGCGACGTTAAACATTTCTGCTAAAGCGTTCGCCACAAGCTCCCGGCTTTGGGCAACGCCCATCCACCGCCAACCCAAGGAGTTTATTCAAATGGCGAACGACTTCCTCTTCACCTCCGAGTCCGTCTCCGAAGGCCACCCCGACAAGGTGGCCGATCAGATCTCGGACGCCATCCTCGACGCGATCTTCGAGCAGGACCCGCGCAGCCGCGTGGCCGCCGAGACACTGACCAACACCGGCCTCGTGGTACTGGCCGGCGAGATCACCACCAACGCGCACGTCGACTACATCCAGGTCGCGCGCGACACCATCAAGCGCATCGGCTACGACAACACCGAGTACGGCATCGACTACAAGGGCTGCGCGGTCATGGTCTGCTACGACAAGCAGAGCAACGACATCGCCCAGGGCGTGGACCACGCGAGCGACGACCACCTCAACACCGGCGCCGGCGACCAGGGCCTGATGTTCGGCTACGCCTGCGACGAGACGCCCGAGTTGATGCCCGCGCCGATCTACTACGCGCACCGGCTGGTCGAGCGCCAGGCGCAATTGCGCAAGGACGGGCGCCTCCCCTTCCTGCGGCCCGACGCCAAGAGCCAGGTGACGATGCGTTATGTGGACGGCAAGCCGCACAGCATCGACACGGTGGTGCTCTCCACGCAACACCATCCGGACCAGAGCGAATCGGCCACGCACATGAAGGCCAGCTTCACCGAAGCCATCATCGAGGAGATCATCAAGCCGGTGCTGCCCAGGGAGTGGCTCAAGGAGACGCGCTACCTGATCAACCCGACCGGCCGCTTCGTCATCGGCGGCCCGCAGGGCGACTGCGGCCTGACCGGGCGCAAGATCATCGTCGACACCTACGGCGGTGCCTGCCCGCACGGCGGCGGCGCGTTTTCCGGCAAGGACCCGACCAAAGTCGACCGCTCGGCCGCCTACGCGGCACGCTACGTGGCCAAGAACATCGTGGCGGCGGGCCTCGCGCGACAGTGCCAGATCCAAGTGGCCTACGCCATCGGCGTGGCGCGTCCGATGAACGTCACGGTCTACACCGAGGGCACCGGCGTGATCCCGGACGCGCAGATCGCCGCGCTGATCCACGACCACTTCGACCTGCGCCCCAAGGGCATCATCCAGATGCTCGACCTGCTGCGCCCGATCTACCGCAAGACCGCCGCCTACGGCCACTTCGGCCGCGAGGAGCCGGAATTCACCTGGGAGCGCACCGACAAGGCGCAAATGCTGCGCGAAGCGGCCGGGCTCTAGGCTTCAGAACCGGTAGGCTGCGCCGAGCCCTGCCGTCCATGCGCGGCCCGGTGCCGGCTCGAAGTAGCGTGCGTTGCCCTCGTTGACGATGACCGAGCCGATGATGCGGCGGTCGAACAGGTTGTCGATGCGGGCGAAGGCGTTGAATTCCCAGCGCTGCCAGCGCCGGACATAGCCCGCATGCAGCGCCGCCACGGCGTAGCCCGGCACGCTGGCCGTGTTGCCGTCGTTGGCCTGGATACGCCCGAGCGCGCGCAGCTCGGCGCCGGCGCGCCAGCCCTCGGGCGGCGCGTAGCCGAACGAGGCGAACACCGATTGTTTCGCAATGCCCGGGATGCGGTTGCCGGCCGCCACCGCATTGCCCGCCGCGCACGGCGACGGCGAGCAGAAGGCGTCGCGGTAGCGTGCGTCGAGCCAAGTCCAGGCCAGCTGCGTGCGCCAGTGGGCGGCCGCCTCGTTCGTCCAGCCCAGC
This sequence comes from Variovorax sp., assembly GCA_028292835.1. Lineage (GTDB taxonomy): Bacteria > Pseudomonadota > Gammaproteobacteria > Burkholderiales > Burkholderiaceae_C > Variovorax. The sequence continues at coordinate 773 of JAQGLP010000296.1, read as the reverse complement.
TCGAAACCGTCGCGCCGCGTGCGCCCGGCGTTCTGGAAGGTGGCGCGCCCGCCGATGTTGGTGTCGGTCACGATCTCGTCGGCCGTGCGCGTTTGGAACAGCGCCGCCGTCAGCAGACCCCCGGCCACCCGCGCCTTGGCACCGACCTCGACGCTGTCGTTCACCGACGGCCGCAACGCGAAGTTCAGGCCCGCCAGGCCGCCGGGCCGGTAGGACAGCTCATTCAAGGTCGGCGTCTCGAAGCCGCGGCCGACCGTTGCATACAGGCTCAGATCGGGTGTCGCGGCATAGCGCAGCGCCGCCACCGGCAGCGCCTGCCGGTAGCGCACTGCGCCGCTGTCGTCGCCGTTGGCCCCGACCACGTAGCGGTCGTGCGATGCGAAGCGCACCGCGCTGTGGCGCAGACCGGCCTCGAGCGTCCATCGGTCGGCAAAACGCCAGCGCGTCTGCACATACGGGTCGAGGTTCGAGACGTCGTTGCGCTCGTCGCGCCGCAGGCGGCCCTGGACGCCGAGCAGCGGTGCGGCGACCGGACCGACAAAATTTTCGTAGCCGCGCCGCTGCTCCTGCAGTGCGTCGTAGGCGAGTCCGGCAACCAGCTCGAACGGCCGCCCGGCCAGTTGCAGGCTGGCGGTCCACCGCGCATCGAGACCCGCATAGTCGCGCTTCAGGTCGATCACGCCGCCGGCGTGCAGCGGGTTGAGCTGCGCCGAGGGCGGAATCGCCTGGAACTGCGTGGTCTGGCGCTCGCCGCCGTACAGCATGAGGCGCAG
>JAQGLP010000283.1 GCA_028292835.1 Variovorax sp. | reverse complement strand
TCGATGAAAAGCTGGTCGAGCCAGGGCTTGTAGATCTTGAGCGCCGGGTTGGTCAACAGGCCGTAGCGGTAGAAGCGCTCGATGTCGTTGCCCTTGTAGGTGCTGCCGTCGCCCCAGATGTGGACGTCGTCCTCCTTCATGGCGGACACCAGCATGGTGCCCGTCACGGCGCGCCCGAGCGGCGTGGTGTTGAAGTAGGTCACGCCGGCCGTGGTGACGTGGAAGGCGCCAGCCTGCAGCGCGGCGATGCCTTCCGTCGCGAGCTGCGCGCGGCAGTCGATCAGGCGCGCCTTCTCGGCGCCGTACTGCATCGCCTTGCGCGGGATCTCGTCGTAGTCCGGCTCGTCGGGCTGGCCCAGGTTGGCGGTGTAGGCGTAGGGAATGGCGCCCTTGCCCCGCATCCAGTGCAGCGCGGCGCTGGTGTCCAGCCCCCCGGAAAAGGCGATGCCGACCTTCTGGCCGGCGGGAACGTTCTGGAGAATGGTCGACATGGCGGCGGGTCCTCGGTTCAGCCGAAATGGCAGATGTAGTGGTAGGCGTCGGCCACGCGGATCTCGAAGCTTGAGTTGCCGGGGATGCTGAACTTCTCGCCGACCGAGGAGGTGCGCCAGCCATCGCTGTCCATCAGCCTGTACTCGCAGGCGCCGCCCACGCACTCCATGGTCTCGGGCGCGCCGGTGCTGAAGGTCAGCGTGGCGGGCAGCACCACGCCGACGCTCTTTTTCGTGCCGTCGGCCAGCGTGAAGGAGTGGCTCACGCAGCGGCCGTCGAAGTAGACGTTGGCCTGCGTCGCGAGGGTGACGTTGCTGAAGGTGTCGGTGGTCATGGGCGGGCTGGCGCGCCGTGCCCGGGAGGCGCCCGCCCTTCAGGCCCCGGCTGGAGGACATGGGCGCGCACCGGCCCGAAGAAGCAGGCGCTGGTGGATAAAGCCCACGATTTTAGGGCAGGGCGGAACTGCGGAGAGACCGCGCCCCGACCCGCCGGCTCCGCTGTCCGGCGTCAGCGATGGTGCCAGCCGCCGCCCCAGCCGCGCGAATAACCCAGGTTCAGCGACAGGCCGATAGGGGCAACGAAGGGCGCCGCATAGCCATAGCCATAGACCGGTGGCGCCACGTACAGCGGGGCCGCATAGGCCGGCTGCACGTACACCGGCCGCGGATAGGCCGCGACCACGCCGTCGCGCGGCACGACAATGCCCGGCTCGGGCGTGACGTTCCGCCAGGGGGCGGGGTCCTCCTGGCCAGCGGCCATTTCCGACGCCGGCGCCGTGGGTGTCGTGACGCCCATGGCGCTAACCTGCACCGGAATCGTCGCGCCGGGCGGCTCGGCGGTCTGCGTCCTGTAGCGGCGTCCGGCGAATTCGTAGGTCACGTTGTAGCCCACCGTGCGCTGCTGCTCCTCGCCATTGGCGTCCGCGACCCACTGGCGGATCGGCGTGCTGGACACCACGCGGCCCTGCTCGGACGTGGGCGAGGGCTGCTGCTGCGCGACGGCCACCTGGGCCATGCCTGCAAGCGTGCCCAGCAACGCGGCCACGATCGCTTTTCTGGTTGAAGTGCTCATGTGCAAGCTCCTGTCGCAATCAAGTCAAAAGCCATTCCAAGGGAATGAAACCAAACAATAGATTGGATGCGCGCGGCGGCGACGGGTTCAATCAGCGCATGTAAACGTCCCGTGAACCGCCCGTCCAGAGGGCCTCATCGAAGCCGACCGTCAGGCCCGCGGGCGCATCCTCCCACTCGACCACCGGGCGCCTGATCAGGCTCGGATGCGCCAGCAGCACGGCGCGCGCCGACGCGGCATCGACGACGGCGCCGCGCGTGGCCTCGTCGAGCCGACGCCAGGTGGTGCCGCGGCGGTTCACCAGCGCCTCCCAGCCGAGCGCGGCCAGCCAGCGGTCGAGCGCCGCTTCCGGAACGCCGAGCTTCTTGAAGTCGTGGAACCGGTAGGCCACGGCGTGCCCGTCGAGCCAGGCACGCGCCCGTTTCACCGTGTCGCAGTTGGCAATGCCATGGACGTTGTTCATGTCGTCATCATGCCCGCGCCAGGTGCGCGACAATCCCGCCTCCATGGAAACCCTTGCCCACTGGCTCGCCCACGCCGAGCGACTGCACACCCGCACCATCGAACTCGGCCTGGAGCGCGTGCGCGCCGTGGCCGGGCGCATGGCACTGAGGTTCGATTGCCCCGTGATCACCGTGGCCGGAACCAACGGCAAGGGCTCGACCTGCGCCATGCTGGAATCGATCCTCGGACATGCCGGCTACCGCACCGGGGTCTACAGCTCGCCGCACCTGGTGCGTTTCGAGGAGCGCTGCCGGATCGGGGGGCAGGCCGTCGATGCTGCGGATTTGATAGCGAACTTCGAAGCCGTGGAGCGCGCGAGGGGCGATATTTCCCTGACCTATTTCGAGTTCACGACACTGGCGATCCTGCGCCTCATGAGCGTCTCCCGGCTGGACGTGGCGATTCTCGAGGTCGGCCTGGGCGGGCGGCTCGACGCGGTCAACATCATCGACGCCGACTGCGCCATCATCACCAGCATCGACCTGGACCACACCGAATTCCTCGGACCCGACCGCGAAAGCATCGGCTTCGAGAAGGCCGGCATCCTGCGCGGCGGCCGCCCGGCGATCGTGAGCGACCCGATGCCGCCAGAAAGCGTGCTGGTGCACGCGGCCGCGATCGGTGCCGATTTGCGGCGTTTCGGCCGGGATTTCAACGTCGCCGGCGATCCGCAGCAGTGGAGCTGGTCCGTCCGCGCCGCCGGGGCTGCGCCCTCGCAGGATGCCGGAGCGGACCCGGGCGAAGCAGGCGCGCCGCCCGATCGGCCGCTGCGCCGCTACGCCGGCCTGGCATACCCGGCGCTGCGCGGCGCCAATCAGCTGATCAATGCCGCCGGCGTGCTGGCCGCGCTGGAGGCGCTGCGGCCGGTGCTGCCCGTCACGGCGCAGGCCGTCCGCGCGGGCTTTGCCACGGTCGAGCTGCCGGGACGCTTCCAGGTCGTTGCGGGGCAGCCATCGCTGGTACTCGACGTCGCCCACAACACGCACGCGGTGGCCGCGCTCGCCGAGAACCTCGACGCCATGGGCTTCTTCCCGGTGACGCATGCCGTGTTCGGGGCCATGGCCGACAAGGATCTCGACGCCATGTTCGCCCGCATCGGCCCATTGATCGACCGCTGGTACTTCACCGATCTGCCGACGCCGCGCGCCGCCGCGGCCCTGGAGCTAATGGCCCGCTGGCGGGCGGGCAACAAGCGATCCGACGCCGAGGCCGGCACGTATGCATCGCCCTCCGCGGCGCTGCAGGCGGCGGCCTCGCAGGCGGACCCCGCTGATAGAATCGTTGTCTTCGGATCGTTCTTCACGGTCGGCGCGGTGCTCGAGCACGGCACGCCCCGCCTGCAAGCCAGGCAGCCGCTGCCCGACGCCTGATTGCCGGCGTCCGCGCTGGCGGCTCCTCTCAAGAATCCACATTCCATGGCGTTTTTCAAGTTCCGCGCCCGCGGCCCGCAAGGCGCCGAAGGTCGTCCAGCCGCCACCGTTCCGCCGGAAAGTATCGAGGCCATGCGCCGCCGCGCACGCCACCGTCTGGTGGGGGCCGCAGTGCTGGTGCTGCTCGGTGTCATCGGCTTCCCGCTGCTGTTCGACACGCAGCCGCGTCCCGTGCCGGTCGACATCCCGATCGAGATCCCCGATCGCAACAAGACCAAGCCGCTGGCCGTTCCGGCCACGCCGGCGCCGCCCGCCGCCGTGTCGTCGGGCAGCGGCAAGGATGCGCGCGTGGACCGGGACGCCGCCGTGAACAAGATGATCACCGAAACGCCCGACGGCATGGAGATCGAGAGCGCGCTGCCGGTTCCGGAGCCTGCGCCGCGCGTGGCTCTCAAGTCCGAGAGCAAGCCTGCGTCCAAGCCGGAACCCAAGCCGGCGTCCAAGTCCGAACACAAGCCCGAGCCGAAATCCGAGTCCAAGGCCGAGACGAAAACGGCGCGCAAGCCCGAGCCGAAGCCGGAAATCAAGGCCGAGGCCACCAGGACCGAGCCCAAAGCCGAAGCCAAGGCCGAGGTCAAACAGGCCGTGTCCAAGCCCGAAGCCAAGCCGGTCGCGCCCAAGCCCGCAACGTCCGCCAACGATGGGGCGCGCGCACGTGCGCTGCTCGACGGCAAGCCCTCCGAGTCCACGACGGCGGCCGCGTCCGGCGAGGAAGCGGGCCGTCGCTTCGCGATCCAGGTGGGCGCCTTCGCCGATTCCGACAAGGCCCGCGAAACCCGGCAGAAACTCGAAAGCGCGGGCCTCAAGACCTATACGCACGTGGCCAAGACAGCCGACGGCGAGCGCACACGGGTGCGTGTCGGTCCGTTCGCCTCGCGCGCCGAAGCCGATCGCGCGGCCAGCCGGATCAAGGGCCTGTCCCTGCCGGCCGCGGTCATGAATTTCTAGGGATGGTGTCGCGGTGCCCTTGCTGGACTGGCTATGGATCGCGATGCTGCTGATATCGCTGGCGCTGGGCGTCACGCGCGGGCTGGTCTATGAAGTGGTGTCGGCGGCGGGCTGGACCGCCGCTTTCCTGTGCGCGCAGTGGTTCGCCCCTTCGATCGGCGCCTGGCTGCCGGTCGGGGAAGCCGGCGCGCCGTGGCGTTATGCGGCCGCCTTTGTACTGGTGTTCATCGCGGTGGCTTTCGCCGCCGGCCTGCTGGCCTGGTCCATGCGTCGCATGATCGTGGCCGCCGGGCTGCGTCCGGTGGACCGGACCCTGGGCGCGGCCTTCGGCATGCTGCGCGGTGCCGTGGCGGTGCTGGCGGTGGCGGTGGCGGTGCACCTGATGTCCCTTACCGACAACGCGCTCTGGCGCGAGTCGCACGGGGCCCCCTGGATCGATGCGGCCCTGCAACGCCTGAAACCCATGCTGCCTGAAAAACTGGCGAGTTACTTGCCCTGAGAGGATCGTTTCATATGTGTGGAATCGTCGGTGCTGTCAGCAGCGCTCCCGCCAACCAGTTGCTCTACGACGCCTTGCTGCTGCTGCAGCATCGCGGCCAGGACGCCGCCGGCATCGTGACCTTGCAGGAGCGCAAGTTCTTCATGCACAAGGCCAAGGGGATGGTGCGCGACGTGTTTCGCACGCGCAACATGCGGGCGCTACCGGGCAGCGTCGGCCTGGGCCAGGTGCGCTATCCCACTGCCGGCAACGCCTATAGCGAGGAAGAGGCCCAGCCCTTCTACGTGAACGCGCCCTTCGGCATCGTGCTGGTGCACAACGGCAACCTGACCAACGCGCATGCGCTGCGGGCCGAGCTGTTTTCGACGGACCACCGCCACACCAACACCGATAGCGATTCGGAGGTCCTCCTCAACGTGCTGGCCCACGAAATCGAACGGGTGACGCGCGGCGCGCCGCTGCATTCGGCCCAACTGTTCGCCGCGGTGCGCAACGTGCACCGCCGGCTGCGCGGCTCCTATGCCGTGGTGGCGCTGATCGCCGGCCACGGCCTGCTGGCATTCCGCGACCCGTTCGGCATTCGCCCGCTGTGCCTGGGCCGCGGCGCCGACGGCACCGTGATGGTGGCCAGCGAATCGGTGGCGCTCGAAGGCACCGGCCATGTGCTCGAGCGCGACATCGCGCCGGGCGAGGCGGTCTTCGTCGACCTGCAGGGCCAGGTCCACACGCAGCAGTGCGCCGACGCGCCGACCCTCAAGCCCTGCATGTTCGAGTTCGTCTACCTGGCGCGGCCCGACTCGGTGCTCGACGGCATCTCGGTCTACCAGGCGCGCCTCAACCTGGGCGAGACGCTGGCCAAGCGCGTGGTCTCGACCGTGCCGCCGAAGGACATCGACACGATCATCCCGATTCCGGAGTCGAGCCGGCCGAGCGCCATGCAGCTGGCGCAGCTGCTGGGCATTCCGTACCGCGAGGGATTCGTCAAGAACCGCTATGTGGGCCGCACCTTCATCATGCCGGGACAGGGCGTGCGCAAGAAGTCGGTGCGCCAGAAGCTCAACGTCATCGTCAGCGAGTTCAAGGGCCGCAACGTGCTGCTGGTGGACGACTCGATCGTGCGCGGCACCACCAGCCGCGAGATCGTGCAGATGGCGCGCGACGCCGGCGCGCGCAAGGTGTACCTCGCCAGCGCCGCGCCACCGGTGCGCTTCCCGAACGTCTATGGCATCGACATGCCCACCAAGGACGAGCTGGTGGCGCACGACCGCAGCGTCGAGGAAATCCGCCTGCAGATCGGCTGCGATGCGCTGATCTACCAGGACGTGGAGGCAATGAAGCGCGCCGTCGGGTCCCTCAACCCGAAGCTCGACGGCTTCGACGCGTCGTGCTTCGACGGCGTCTACGTCACGGGCGACATCGACACCGCCGCCATCATGCGCATCAACGGCCAGCGCCCGCATGTCGAGGAAACCGAAGAAGACAGCTCGCGCCTGTCGCTGCCGAATCCAAGCTGAGTTTTGTTTGAACAGGCGGACATTCCGTCCGAATGCACGTGACCGACCGATCCCTTCCTCCCGACCTGCACCGCGACACGCTCGCGGTGCGCGTGGCGCTCGAGCGCAGCCAGTACGGCGAGAACTCCGAGGCGCTCTACCTCACCAGCAGCTTCGTGCAGCCCGACGCCGAGACCTCGGCGCGCCGCTTCGCCGGCACCGAAGAGGGCTTCACCTACACGCGCACCTCCAACCCGACCGTGGCGAGCTTCGAGCAGCGGCTGGCGGCGCTGGAGGGCACCGAGGCGGCCATCGCGGCCTCCAGCGGCATGGGCGCGATCCTCATGATGTGCATGGGCCTGCTGAAGGCGGGCGACCACGTGGTGTGCTCGCGCTCGGTGTTCGGCTCGACGCTCGGGCTGATCGGCACGCAGTTTGCCAAGTTCGGCGTGGAGACGACGTTCGTTTCGCAGACCGACGTCGCGCAGTGGCGCGACGCGATCCGGCCCACCACCCGGCTGCTGTTTGCCGAGACCCCGACCAATCCGCTGACGGAGGTGTGCGACATCCGGACGCTGGCCGGCCTGGCGCACGACGCGGGCGCATTGCTGGCGGTCGACAACTGCTTCTGCACGCCGGTGCTGCAGCGACCGGCCGAACTGGGTGCCGACCTGGTCATCCACTCCGGTACCAAGTACCTGGACGGCCAGGGACGCGTCCTGGCCGGCGCCATTTGCGGGCCGTCGAAGCTGGTGCACGACGTGTTCGGTCCGGTGGTGCGCACCGCCGGCATGGCGCTGTCGCCGTTCAACGCCTGGATCGTGCTCAAGGGGCTGGAAACGCTCGGCATCCGGATGCAGGCGCAGTGCGCGAGCGCGCTGGCGCTGGCCCGGTGGCTGGAGGCGCAGCCCGGCGTCGCGCGGGTCTACTACCCCGGGCTCGCGTCGCATCCGCAGCACGAACTGGCCATGCGCCAGCAGGCCGGCCTGGGCAGCGCAGTGGTGTCCTTCGACGTGCAGGGCGAAACGCCCGAGGCGGCGCGCCGCAATGCCTTCCACGTCATCGACAGCACCCGCGTGTGCAGTGTCACCGCCAACCTGGGCGACACCAAGACCACCATCGCGCACCCGGCGACCAGCTCGCACGGCCGCCTGAGCGAGACGCAGCGCCAGGCCGCCGGCATCGGCCAGGGGCTGGTCCGCCTGGCCATCGGGCTCGACCACATCACCGACATCCAGACCGACCTGCTGCGCGGCCTCGGCACCCTTGCCCCATGACCCGACCCATCCGCACCCGCATCGCGCCATCGCCCACCGGCTTCCTCCATCTGGGCACCGCGCGCACCGCGCTCTATTCGTGGGCCTACGCGCGCCACCATGGCGGCGAGTTCGTGCTGCGCATCGAGGACACCGACGTGGCCCGCTCGACGCAGGACGCGGTCGAGCAGATCCTCGCGTCCATGAAGTGGCTGGGCCTCGACTGCGACGAAGGCCCGGTCTACCAGATGCAGCGCCTCGACCGCTATCGCGACGTGGTGCGGCAGATGCTGGCGGCCGGCACGGCCTACCACTGCTACTGCACGCCGCAGGAGCTCGACGAAATGCGCGAGGCCCAGCGCGCGCGCGGCGAGAAGACGCTCTACGACCGGCGCTGGCGCCCCGAGCCCGGCAAGGCGCTGCCGCCGGTGCCGGCTGGGGTCAAGCCGGTGGTGCGCTTTCGCAACCCGGTGGAGGGCGACGTGTCGTGGGACGACCTCGTCAAGGGTCCGATCACCATCAACAACCGCGAGATCGACGACCTGATCATCGTGCGGCCGGACGGTGTGCCGACCTACAACTTCTGCGTCGTGGTGGACGACTGGGACATGCGGATCAGCCACGTGTTCCGGGGCGACGAGCATGTCAACAACACGCCCTGGCAGATCAACATCTTCAATGCGCTGGGGGCGCCGCTGCCGCTGTTCGGCCACCTGCCGGTGATCCTCGGCGACGACGGGCAGAAACTCTCCAAGCGCCGTGGCGCCGTCAGCGTGACGGCGTACCAGGAAGCCGGCTACCTGCCCGAGGCCATGCTGAACTACCTGGCGCGGCTCGGCTGGAGCCATGGCGACGACGAGCTTTTCACCCGCCAGCAGATGGTGGAATGGTTCGACGGCAGCCATCTCTCGCGCAGCCCGGCGCAGTGGGACGCGGCCAAGCTCGCCTGGGTCAACGCGCACTACATCAAGCAGATGGACGACGCGGCGCTGGCGCGTCTGGTGTCGGTGCAGCTGCAGGCACGCGGCATCGCGGGCGACGAGCGGTTGCCGGGCATCTGCGCGCTGTTCAAGGACCGTTGCGACACCACGGTGGCGCTGGCGAAATGGGCCGCCGTCTTCTACGGTGACGCGACACCGAGCGACGCCGACCGCGCGCAGCATCTGACCGACGCCGTGCGGCCGGCGGTGGCCGCGCTGGCGGAACGACTTGCGCAGATCCCCTGGGACAAGGCGTCCATTGCCGCCGCGATCAAGGAAGTGCTCGCGACGCACGGGCTCAAGATGCCTGCGCTGGCCATGCCGGTGCGCGTGCTGGTGATGGGCACCCCCCAGACGCCATCGCTCGACGTGGTGCTCGCGCTGTTTTCTCGCGACGTTGTTTTGACCAAGCTGAGAAACGCGTGATTTTTCAGTCTATAATTCGAGGCTCGATGCGACAGGGCAGGGGCCCAACGCAAATGGGGGTATAGCTCAGCTGGGAGAGCGCTTGCATGGCATGCAAGAGGTC
>JAQGLP010000264.1 GCA_028292835.1 Variovorax sp. | reverse complement strand
AGGTGCCGAGGCCGAGCACGGGCAGGGCCGCGCCAGAGGGGGTAGGAAGGGTTCGCATGGCGCACAGCTTAGCCGCCCGAAAGGCCGGCGCGCTGTCCCGGCGGCAAGACGCCCACCCGTGCGGGGACTTCGCGGAGCTGCCTGGCTATGCGGGCGGGAAGGCCACGCCCGGCTCGCCGCTGCGCCACGGCGGGTACTTCAGCGTGGCGCGCAGCCATGGCGCGCCGGTGGTGAGCGCGCGCAGCCACTCGCGCAGCGCGGGCCAGGGCTGCGCCTCGAACCAGGCCGCGTCCACCTGCGCGAACTGGCGCACGAAGGGCGCGATCGCCAGGTCGGCGAGTGCGGGGCGCGCACCGAACAGGTGACCGCTGCCCTCCCGCAGCCGCACCTCCAGCCCGGCGAGAAAGCCGACACCCTGCGCGCGGTGCACCGCGGCGTCGGCGCCGGGGTGACGCTCGGGGTACTTGTAGCGGTCGAGCTGCTGCTTGAAGTCGCCGTCGCAGTCGGCCACCAGCGCCAGCATCTCCCCGACGCCGCCGCGCGCGGGCCGAAGCCAGCCCTCGGGGTCGTGGCGGCCGAGCGCCCACAGCATGATCTGCAGGCTCTGATCGATCACGCCGCCGTCCGGCAGGACGAGCACCGGCACCGTGGCCTTGGGCGACGCCGCGAGCAGCTCGGCCGGCTTGTCGCGCAGCACCACCTCGCGCAACTCGCAGCGCTGGCCGCTCGCCACGAGCGCAAAGCGCGCGCGCATGGCGTAGGGGCAGCGCCGGAACGAGTAGAGGACCGGCAGCGCAGTGTGCATGTTGTCTGGAGCCAGCCCGTTCAGCGCGCGGCCGATGTTGCCATTGCCGCGTTGCGCTGCATCATCAGCTCGGTATTGCGCTTGCGGTCGGCGTTGATGGCCTGCACGTGCGGCCGTTCGCCCATGCGCTTCAGGTAGGCGCGCGCGGCGGGCATGCGCTCGGCCAGCAGATCGCGGCCGTAGACGATCTTGCTGGCGCCGGCGACGATCGGCAGGTGCACGATCGCCGCGCAGTCGGCCAGCGTGAAGGTGTCGCCCGCGATGAAGGGCGATGCATCCAGGCGCGCCAGCGTGGCGAAGGCGGCGATGTTCTTCTCCAGCTGCGCGCCGATTTTCTCCTTGGCGACGTCGCTCACCTTGCCGCCGAAGAAGGCCTCGGGGTACAGGTTGCGCGCCACCAGCTCCAGGTGCAGTTCGAGGTAGACCAGCAGTTCGCGCACCTTGGCCGCGGCGAACGGCTCGGCCGGCAGCAGCGGCGTGCCCGGGTAGGCGGCCTCGACGTATTCCACCATCGCCGAGGATTCGCTCAGGACGCCGTGCGCGGTGCGCAGGTACGGCACCTTGCCGAGCGGCGAGGCGGCGGGGTCGGTTTCGCCGAGCCAGGCCAGCTCTTCCTGGAAGGGCACGGCCTTCTCAAGCAACACGAGCTTGACCTTGTTGTAGTAGTTGCTGGCCGAAAAGCCGCTGAGGATGAGCATTGCCGGGTCTCCTGTGAACATGGGCAGCTCATTTTGAGCGCGGCCGGCCCGGCGCCTTGTCGCTCACGGGGCAGCGCCACGTGGCTTGAGTTCACGCCGCGCGGCGCGGCGCTGTCGCGAGCGTGGCCGCGAACGCGGCGGCCTCGGCCTCGGACTTCACCTCGGCCGCCACCGGCGGCGTCCCCGCGCCGACCGCGACCAGCGCCATCGCCTTCTTCGGGCACAGGCCCAGGCACGACGTCTGCACCACCCGCAGCGTGTGGCGGGCAGCGCCCAGCGGCTTCTTGAGCGCGTGGCGCACGTCCTTGGCGCGCAGCCTGGAGGGGCCGCTGCCGCGTTTCTCGCACGCGCCGCACACCAGCAGCACAGCGCTGAACTTGACGGCCCGGCAGGGCGGCATTCCGGAGGGAGCGGGAGCAGGCTCGGGTTCCACAGGCATGAAAGTGCTTTCAACAAAATGACGCGGTTCGGGAGGCGACCGTGCCTGTCCGGGCGGCGTCATAGGACGCAGCGTGCGACGCCGGCTGGGCTGCGGCCGTCAGCCGGGGCGCCATGGGCGACGCCGACATTCCCCCGTCATCGCCATCCGCAGGCCCGGTCGAGCGAAAATCGACCCTTGCCGGGCGCTGTCACCGCCGCGTCCGCTCCAATCCACTTTTTTGCGGCACCGCCATGTCCTCAGCCCCCATCGAAATCGAAACCGGCCCCAACCCGACCGCCTCCATCGTCCTCATGCACGGCCTGGGCGCCGACGGCAACGACTTCGTGCCGATCTGCAACGAACTCGACCTGGGCGCCATCGGCCCGGTGCGCTTCGTGTTCCCCAACGCGCCGGTGATGCCGGTGACGGTCAACGGCGGCTACCCCATGCCCGCCTGGTACGACATCTTCGGCGCCAACCTGGTGCAGCGCGAGGACGAGGCGGGCTTGCGTCGCTCGCTCGCCAGCATCGAGGCGCTGCTGGCCCGGGAGAAGGCGCGCGGCATCCCGGCCGGGCGCATTGTGGTGGCCGGCTTCTCCCAGGGCTGCGCGATGGCGCTGCTGACCGGGCTGCGCCACGCCGAGCGGCTGGCCGGCATCGTCGCGCTGTCGGGCTACCTGCCGCTGGCCGCCACCACCGCCGCCGAGGCGAGCCCGGCCAACCGCGACGTGCCGATCTTCATGGCGCACGGCCAGCGCGACGGCGTGATCCCGATCGCGCGCGCCACCGCCTCGCGCGACGCCCTGGCGGCGCTGGGGTACCCGGTCGACTGGCACGCCTACGGCATGGAGCATTCGGTCTGCATGGAGGAGATCGTCGACCTGGGCGGCTGGCTGCGGCGCGTGCTCGCCTGAGTTGAAAACGGCTGCGGCGCCCGTGGGACGGGCATCGGTAGCTATCAAAAAGATAGCAATATCGCAACAGCCGTCCTTGGCTCAGCCGGCCTGCCCGCCGTCCGTGCGCGCAAACACCAGCACCAGGTTGTTGGCCGGCATCGGCACGGTTTGCGCGAGGCGCAGGCCGGCGCGCCCGGCTTCGCGCGCCACGTCCTCGACGCGTCGCAGGCCCCAGGCCGGATCACGCCGGCGCAGGCTGGCGTCGAAGGCGAGGTTGCCGGGCGCCGTCGCCACGCCGTCCTGCAGGTAGGGCCCGTAGGTCACGAGCAGGCCGCGCGCCGAGAGGTGCGCCGCCGCGCCGGCCATCAGCGCCGCGCAGGTCGTCCACGGCGCGATGTGCAGCATGTTGGCGCAGAAGATGGCTTCGAAGCGCCCGGCCACCGGCCAGGGCGCGGCCAGCACGTCGAGCGCGATGGCCGGGAGCGCGTTGGCGACGCCCGCGTGCGCGCACCAGGCGTCGATGGAGGGCAG
>JAQGLP010000263.1 GCA_028292835.1 Variovorax sp. | reverse complement strand
GTAGGTGGCGTAGATGGCGGTGGCCTCGTTGACCAGCGTGATCCCGGCGACGCCGCGCTGCTCGCCGTGCTTGACGGCGCCCTGGAAGTCGCCGCTGTGGTAGCGCGCCCACCCTTCCAGCAGATCCTCGCCGGGCAGCGCGGGCTGGCCCTGGCCGATGTGCAGCCGCGACCACTGAAGGCGCAGGGTGTCAACGCTGAAGCGCGGGACATCGGCATAGGGCAGGGCGATCCACGCAGCATCCGCGGGGCAGGTGGTCGTCGCCATCAAAGCTGCGGGTGGACGTTCGCGTTGCATAGCTCCTCCTCAAGCGGGGGTGGCGGTTTCGCCGCCAGCATACGCGTCGCCCAGCGTCAGCAGGTGGCGTCGCTGCGGCGGCGCCAGGTAAGGCGCCAGCAGATGCAGGGTGTGATGGGCGCCGCGCAGCAGCGCGTGCTGGGCGTGCTCGGGCTCCAGCGCCTGGCGCGGGTTGCGCACGTACTCGTAGCTGAGCCAGTAGGTCAGCACCACCACCATGCTTTGCGACAGCGCCTCCACCTCGCGCGAATCGATCTGCAGATGGCCGGCACGGACCAGCCCGGCCAGCAGCGTGCGGATGGCTTGCGCCTTGTTCTGCAGCACGCGCTGGAACTGGGTCTCCAGATGCCGGTTCTTGCTCAGCAGGTCATTCAGGTCACGGTACAGGAAGCGATGGCGCCAGATCAGCTCGAACAGACTGTGCATGAAAAACCAGGCATCCTCGACGTCATGCACGCCCTGGCTGGCGTGGAGCAGTTCGGAGAGTTCCTCGTCGTAGCGCTCGTAGAGCCGGTTGATGAGCTCTTCCTTGGCCGGATAGTGGTAGTACAGGTTGCCCGGGCTGATGCCGAGTTCGGCCGCCACCAGCGTGGTCGACACGTTCGGCTCGCCAAAGCGATTGAACAGTTCGAGTGCGGCTTCCAGAATGCGTTGTGCGGTGCGGCGTGGCGCTTTCTTGACCATTGCGGTGAGCTCCGGTATGTCTCGTTTTTGTTATGCCTCCACTCTAGCGCAGTGCCAGGGACGCCGGGCAAAAACCGCGCCTTCCGCAAAATGACGAGGGAACGCAATGCGTTCCCTCGAGTGCACGCCAGGCCGTTAGGCTTTCGGGGATCGCTTGCGCGCGGCACCCGTGCGCGCTGGCGCCACGGTGCGTGGCGCGGCGGCGCGGCGCTGCACAGTCGTGGTGACGGGCTTGCGCGTGCGGCGCTCCAGCACTTCGATGCGCGCGTTCAACTCGTCAATGCGCGTTCGCAGGGCCGCCATCTCGGCGGCCGACGGCATGCCCAGCTTTTCGAGCGCGCGCGCCACCCGGTCCTCGAAAATATTTTCGAGCTTGCCCCACTGGCCGGCGGCGCGGGTGCCGAATTCGCTCGCGATGCCGGCCATCCTGTTTTGCGCCTGCGCCAGGGTTTCCTCGGCGGCCGCCTGTGTCTTCTTCTGCATGCCGAGCCCATCCTTGACGAGCGACTCGAAGGCCTTGGCCCCCTCCTGCTGCGCCTTGGCAAAGGCGCCCAGGCCGGCCAGCCAGATCTGATGGGCCGAATCCTTGATGTTCTGGGCGGGCTCCCCGGGCTCCTCGTCAGGGGGCGGGTCGACTTGTGGCGCCATTCAAGATCCCTTGGTTGATTGAAGCTGCCCGAACTTTAGTGCTTCCTGGCAGCCTTGCAATGCCTGGCGCCCGTCCGGATCGTGCCCGCGTCAATTTTCATTGCTGACCGGCACTTGGTAGCCATGACTGCGCAGCAGGGCACTGCGGCGCGCGTTCTCGAGATCGCCGGCGACCATCGAGCGCACCAGTTCATCGAGGGAGATCTCCGGAATCCAGCCTAGCTCGGCCTTGGCCCGGCTGGCGTCACCCAGCAGTGTCTCGACCTCGGCCGGCCTGAAGTAGCGCGCATCGACCGCGACCAGCACATCCCCGGGCTTGACGGCCGGCGCGCAATCGCCTGTCACGTTGCGCACCACCGCGCGCTCTTCGACGCCGCGACCGACGAATTCCAGCGCAATGCCGAGTTCGCGGGCCGCCTTGTCGATGAAGTCACGCACGCTGTATTGCACGCCGGTGGCGATCACATAGTCCCGGGCCTCGTCCTGCTGCAGCATCATCCATTGCATGCGAACGTAGTCCTGCGCATGACCCCAGTCGCGCAGGGCGTCGAGATTGCCCATGTACAGGCAGCTCTCCAGCCCCTGCGCGATGTTGCACAGGCCGCGCGTGATCTTGCGCGTCACGAAGGTTTCGCCGCGCCGCGGGCTCTCGTGGTTGAACAGCACGCCGTTGCAGGCGTACATGCCGTAAGCCTCGCGGTAGTTCTTGGTGATCCAGTAGGCGTAGAGCTTGGCCACGCCGTACGGGCTGCGCGGATAAAACGGCGTGCTCTCGCGCTGCGGTATCTCCTGCACCAGCCCGTAGAGTTCGCTGGTGCTGGCCTGGTAGAAGCGCGTCTTGTGTTGCAGGCCCAGCAGGCGGACGGCCTCCAGCAGGCGCAGCGTGCCGAGGGCGTCGACATCGGCGGTGTATTCGGGCGCCTCGAAGCTGACGACAACATGGCTTTGCGCGCCGAGGTTGTAGATCTCGTCGGGTTGCACCTGCTGCACGATGCGCGTCAGGTTGCTGGTGTCGCTCAGGTCGCCGTAGTGCAGGTGCAGCTTGCGTTCGATCTCATGCGGATCCTGGTAGAGATGGTCGATGC
>JAQGLP010000242.1 GCA_028292835.1 Variovorax sp. | reverse complement strand
TGCGCCCTTGAGCAAGTGGCCGTCTGGCCTGCGCGTGGCTTTTGCGCGCACGGTCGGTACCGTTCCTCACTGAAAGAAAAACCATGCAAGTGCTTTTGCCCGAAGGCTGGCCCCGCCCCAAGGGGTATTCCAACGGCGTTGCCGCGACGGGCCGCCAAGTGTTCATCGCCGGCATGATCGGCTGGGACGCGCAGGGCGTGTTTCACAGCGACGACTTCGCGGCCCAGGTGCGCCAGGCCCTGCGGAACATCGTCGAGGTACTGCGCGAGGCCGGCGGCAGGCCGGAGCACCTCGTGCGCATGACGTGGTACGTGGTGGACAAGCGCGAGTACCTTGCCGCGGGTCGGGAGGTGGGCCAGGCGTTCCGGGAGATCATCGGCTTCTACAACGCCGCAATGACCGCGGTGGAGGTGCGGGCGCTGATCGAGGACCGCGCCAGGGTGGAGATCGAAGCCACGGCCGTCATTCCGGATCGGGCGGACTCTGGCGGCGGGGGGCCTGCCGGGCAGTGAATGAGCTTGCTATGAAAAACGTAGCGTGCGTTGCCCAGTGGATCAGGGGCGTGGGCCTTTTCCATCAACAGGCGGCTGCGCGGAATGCCAGGCGGGCTACCCGATGCCCAGCGCGGCGCCGGCCTCCAGCGCGCGCAGTTCGTCACGGCTGTTGATGTTGGCGAAATCCTCCGGCCGGCCGAAGGGCACACGCACCGCATCGTGCCGGGCGGCCCAGGCACCGACCTTGCGGCCGCCTTGCCGCAGGAAGTCCCGCAGGTCCTCGCGCAGGCTGTGGTGCAGCAGGCAAAACACGGGCTGCGGATGATGCCCGTCGGTGGCCATGGCGATCCGGGCGCCTGCGGCGGCACCGCCCATGAAGGCCTCCGCCATCCGCGTCGCCAGGTCGGACGGAAAACACGGCGTGTCGCAGGGCGCCGTGAGCAGCCAGGGCGTCGCGCAGTGCGACAGCCCCGCCAGGAAGCCGGCGAGCGGCCCGGCGAAGCCGGGCAGGGCGTCGTCGTCGGGCCATACCGGCACGTCGAAGCGCCGGTAGTCGGCCAGGTTGCGGTTGGCGATTGCCATCATTTGTCCGACCTGGGGCCGCAGCCGGCGCAACGCATGCAGCGCCAGCGGCACGCCGTTGAAAAGCTGCAGGCCCTTGTCGACGCCGTCCATGCGCGAGCCACGCCCGCCGGCCAGCACGACGCCGGTGATCTGCTCGTTCGGGATGGGCGCGCCCGGCATCGCCGCGCTCAACCGCCGATGTAGCTCATCTCGACGCGCCGCACCGCCGGGCCGGCCTGGGCAGCATCGTCGGCGCGTCCGGCGCGCAGTTCGGAATAGCGGTCGCTGCGGCCCTGCCAGATATGGCCGATGGCCGAGGCGATCTGCGCGTCGCTGGCCGGCGCCACGCCCTGGCGCTCGTCGCCGCGCAGCAGCGGGCGCAGGTCGTGCCCGCTGCTGGCGAACAGGCACAGGTAGAGCCTGCCTTCGGTCGACAGGCGCGCGCGGCTGCACTCGTGGCAGAAAGCCTGCGTGACACTGCTGATGACGCCGATCTCGCCGCCGCCGTCGGCATACGCCCAGCGCTGGGCCGTCTCGCCCGGCGCGCTGGCCTCCAGCGGCACCAGCGGGAACTCGGCCGCGATGCGTTGGACAACCTCTGCCGAGGGCACGACGTCGTCCATGCGCCAGCCGTTGGTGGCGCCCACATCCATGTACTCGATGAAGCGCAGCACCACGCCCCCACCGTAGTTCGCGCGGAAGTGGCGCGCCATCGGCAGGATTTCCTGCTCGTTGGTGCCGCGCTTGACGACCATGTTGACCTTGATGGGTCCCAGCCCCGCCGCGCGCGCCGCCTCGATACCGGCCAGCACGTCGGCCACCGGGAAATCGACATCGTTCATGCGACGGAACACCGCGTCGTCGAGCCCGTCGAGGCTGACCGTCACGCGGTCGAGGCCGGCCGCCTTCAGGGCCCGGGCCTTGCGCGCCAGCAGCGAGCCGTTGGTGGTGAGCGTCAGGTCGAGCGGCGCCCCATCCGCCGTGCGCAATGGCGCCAGCTGCCCGACCAGCACCTCAAGGTTCTTGCGCAGCAGCGGCTCGCCGCCGGTGAGCCGGATCTTGCGAACGCCGTGCAGCGTGAAGAGCCGCGCCAGCCGCGTGATCTCCTCGAAGCTCAGCAGCGCGTCGTGTGGCAGGTAGGGATGGTCCTTGCCGAAGACCTCCTTGGGCATGCAGTAGCTGCAGCGGAAGTTGCAGCGGTCCGTCACGCTGATGCGCAGGTCGGTCAGCGGGCGGTGCAGGCGGTCGCGCAGGCTCCCGCTCGCCGGAACGTCGTGCTGCGGCTGCGGCACGGCCGCGCGGCGGGCGCGGCCAATGTCCGCCAGGGGGACGGTGACTTCACTTCTCATGATCGGCCCAATCTACCGCATCAGCGCGCGGCGCACCGTCGCCGTCCGACTTGACCACGGCCGCGTGAAGCCCGCCGCGCTGCATGAATGCCTCAGTGGCTGTGCAGCTTTTCCTGCAGCCAGACCTTGATCAGCGACTGGTAGGGCACGTCGCGCGCGTTCGCGGCCACCTTGATGGACTCCAGCAGGTGCAGCGGCAGTCGCAGCGAAATCGCCCGGGTCGTGGGCTTCAGGTTGGGCAGCGCCACCTTCCGGGCCTTTGACCAGTCCAGGTACTCGGTGGAGTCCTGCGTTTCCCAGAAGGCTCGCTCCTCGGCCTCGTTCGCGAACTCGGGCGGTGTTTTTTTAGCCGGCTTGTTCATAAATCACTCGCTCCTTTCGATGCATGTCCCGTGCCGAGATCACCCGGATCAGGGTGCCTGACCTGCGCAGGGTGAAGGTGATGTGCAAGCCGCGTCCGTCGTCCGTCCTGCCCAGGGCATGAAACCGCGGCTCCTGCTGGCTGTGCGCCGCATCTTCCAGCAGCAGCGGGGCGTTGAAGAAGACTTGCTCCGCCTCGGCGACGCACACGCCATGCTTTTCGTTTTTCCGCGCGTTCCCGTCGTCCCAGTCAAAGCCTGCGATCTGGCCGGGATCAATCATTTTCGTATATTTTCAACATATACGCATTTTGCCGATGGCAGGTCAGCCGTGGCGCACCGCCACGGTCTTGAGCGTGGTGAACCCGTAGAGTGCCTCGAAGCCCTTCTCGCGCCCGTAGCCCGAGGACTTCATGCCGCCGAAGGGCAGCTCGACGCCGCCGCCGGCGCCGTAGTTGTTGATGAAGACCTGGCCCGCGCGCACCCGTCGGGCCATGCGGAACTGGCGCGCGCCGTCGGTGGTCCAGATGCCGGCCGCCAGCCCGAACGGCGTGGCGTTGGCCAGCGCCACGGCATCGTCCTCGTCGCCGAAGGGCATGGCGGCCAGCACCGGGCCGAACACCTCCTCCTGCGCCAGCCGGTGGCCCGGCGGCACGTCGCGCAGCAGCGTCGGCGCCTGGTAGAAACCCGACTCCGGTGCCTCGTCGACGACCACGCCCTGCGCCACCATCGGGATGCCGGCGTGCTGCGCGTCGGAGAGAAAGTCCCACACGCGCTGCTGCTGCGTCTGGCGGATCAGCGGGCCGACGTCGAGGTCCATCGCGGCCGGGCCGACGCGAAGCGCCTCGAAGGCGTGGCCCAGGCGCTCCAGCAGCAGTTCGTAGATGTCGCGCTGGATGAGTACGCGCGAGCCGGCCGAGCAGGTCTGCCCGGCGTTTTGCACGATGGCGTTGACCAGCACCGGCAGCGCCGCGCCCAGGTCGGCGTCGCCGAAGACGATCTGCGGGCTCTTTCCGCCGAGTTCCAGCGTGACCGGGCAGTGCCGCTCGGCGGCGAGCTGCTGGATCAGGGTGCCGATCCTGGGGCTGCCGGTGAAGCTGATGTGGTCGATGCCCGCGTGGCGCGCCAGCGCGTCGCCCGCCTCGTGGCCGTAGCCGGTCACGATGTTGATGGCGCCGGCCGGAAACCCCGCCTCGGCCGCCAGCTGCGCCACCCGGAGGAGCGACAGGCAGGCGTCTTCCGCCGGCTTGACCACGCACGCGTTGCCCGCCGCCAGCGCGCCGCCCACGCTGCGCCCGAAGATCTGCATCGGGTAGTTCCACGGGATGATGTGGCCGGTCACGCCGTGCGGCTCGCGCCAGGTGAAGACGCTGTAGCCGTCCTGGTAGGGAATCGTCTCGCCGTGCAGCTTGTCGCAGGCGCCGGCGTAGAACTCGAAGTAGCGCGCGAGCGCCAGCGCGTCGGCGCGCGCCTGACTGACCGGCTTGCCGCAGTCGCGCTGCTCGAGCAGGGTCAGCTCGTCGACGTGCTCGGCGATCTTCTGCGACAGCCGGTAGAGGAGGCGTCCGCGCTCGGCCGCGCCAAGCCTGTGCCAGGCGCCCTCGAAGCACCTGCGCGCCGCGCGCACCGCGGCGTCGATGTCGGCGGCGTTGCCGCGCTGCAGCTCGTCGAAAGGCTGGCCGTCGGACGGATCGATCACGGGCAGCGTGCGTGCGGAGGTGGATGCGACGGCCTCGTTGGCGATGAAATGGAATTGCATGGCGGAATTGTGCGATAGCGATGGCGATGGCGCTGCCGAGATGGCCGCCGGCGGCCATCTCGTTAAGATCGCTTCTCCACGAAGCAACACTGAATGGATCCGACGATGCCAACCACCTCCAAGGATTCCGGGGTCGCACGGCAACTCGAGCTCATTGCGGCCGTCGCGGCCGAGGGTCGGGAGGACCAGGCCTACGACGACATCACGCGGCTCGCGGCCGATGTCTGCGGTACGTCGATCGCGCTGATCTCGCTGGCCGATGGCCCGCGGCTCTGGTTCAAGACCCGCGTCGGGCTGCAGGCGACCGAGATCCCGCGCGAGGCTTCCTTTTGCGCCTGTGCGATGGGTTTCACCCAGGACGTGCTGGTGGTCGAGGACGCCACGCGCGATCCGCGCTTCGTCGACAACCCGCTGGTGACCGGCGAGCTGAAGATTCGCTTCTATGCCGGCGCGCCGCTCGTCACCTCGACCGGCGAGCCGATCGGCACCCTGTGCACGCTGGACCGGGAGCCGCGCCGGCTCGATCCCGAGAAATTGCGCAGCCTGCAGTTCATGGCACAGCAGGTGGTTGCAATGCTCGAAGGCACGTCCGGCACGGGCCGGCCTGCCGCCCGGGCTCCTGTCGCCGACTGAGCCCGTCGGACTGGACGGATTCCCGTGGCTGGCGCACAGCGCGGCCAGGCGGTCGATGGCCTCGGCGAAGGCATGCCCTCGATCGGGCAACCGGGGCTGGCGCGACACCGCCCAGGGCGAGCATGATGAAGGCCGTCGCCGCAATCCTGTTCTCCCGCAACCTTTTGCCGACCTCTCCAGGATGATTCCCCTTTCATTGCGCCACTTCGCCGGCCGCACGGTTGCGCGCCTGGCGGCGCTGTGCCTGGTGGTTCTGCTGGGCGCCTGTGGCAGCCTGCCGGCCGGCCACCCGCAGGCCGAAACCCAGGTGCTGCCACCCGATCCGTCGGATCCGCTGGTGCGCATCGTTGCCGCATCGACCCCGCCCGGCGAGCATTCGGGCGTGCGGCTGATGCCGCTGGGTGTCTATTCGCTCGATGCGCGGCTCGAACTGGCGCGGCGCGCACGCCACACGCTCGACGTGCAGTACTACGTGATCGAGAACGACGGTTCCGGCCGCCTGCTGCTGCGCACGCTCAAGGAGGCGGCGCAGCGCGGAGTGCGCGTGCGCCTGCTGATCGACGACCTCTACACCTCCCGCACGGAACCGCTGCTGCAGGCGCTGGCGGCCACGCCCAACATCGAGGTGCGCCTGTTCAACCCGTTTTGCTGCGCGCGCAGCAGCCTGGCCGGGCGCTTCGTCGCCTCGGCCTTCGATTTGCGGCGGCTCAACCGCCGCATGCACAACAAGCTCTTCATCGCCGACGGGGTGATGGCGGTGGCGGGCGGGCGCAACATCGCCGACGAGTACTTCACACTGAACCCGGCGCGCAACTTCATCGACATGGACGCGCTGTTCGTCGGCAAGGTGCTGGTCCAGCTCGGCGCCATCTTCGACGACTACTGGAACAGCCCGCAGGTCTTCCCCATCGAGGAGTTCGCGCAGGCGCCGGGCGACCGCGTGGTGAGGGCGCGGCGGTTCGACGACTGGGTCGACATGGCTGGGCCGCCACCCAAGCTCAGCTTGCCGCCGACCGACGTGCTGGGCTACGGTCCGCTCGGCAAGGAACTCGACGCCGGCCGCCTGGGCCTGCTGTGGGGCGAGGCCGCCGCGGTGGCCGATCCGCCCGCCAAGCCGGGCTACATGACGGACGAGCAGGCGCTCTCCAACAGCGTGACCATGCGCTTCTGGAGCCATTTGCTGACGGCCGAGCACGAGGTGGTCATGACCTCGCCCTACCTGGTGCCGGGCGAGAAGGGCATGGCCGCCTTCGAGGCGCTGCGCCGTCGCGACATCGACCTGACGCTCCTGACCAATTCACTGGCGGCCAGCGACGAACCGCTGGTGCACATTGGCTATATGCGCTACCGCATCCGCATGCTGAAGGCCGGCATCGACCTCTACGAACTGAGCCCGGCACGCACCACGAAAAGCGAGCGCTTCGGTCTGTTCGGCTCGTCGGTCGGGCGGCTGCACGCCAAGACGGCAGTGATCGACAAGCGCTGGGTGTTCGTCGGCTCGGCCAACCTCGACCCGCGCTCTGCCACGCAGAACACCGAGCTCGGCATCGGGATCGACAGCCCCCCGCTGGCGCGCGAGATGTTGCGCATCATCGACATCAGCAAGCTCGAAAATGCCTACCGGCTGCGCCTGGCCCAGGACAGCGGCTCGATCGAGTGGCTGGCGACCGACGGCGAGCACGAAACGATCCTGCAATCCGAACCGGAATCCACCTGGCTGCAGCGCTTCAATGGGGGGTTGCTGGGGCCCTTCGTGCCCGAAGGCCTGCTCTAGGCGGCAGCCCCCGTTTCAAGAAAAACGGCTGTGGGCCCCGTGGGGTGCAGGCAGCTCTTATTTTGATGGCGAACCCGACTCTGCAAGCAAGCCGGGCGCCGACGTTGGCGTCGGCGCCGGCAGGGCCATGGGGACCAGCGCCGGGGCGCTCACGCTGGGCACGGCGGGCAGGCGCGCCACATCGCCGCCATGGAATTTGACCACCAGCGGCACGATCAGCAGCGCCACGATGTTGATGATCTTGATCAGCGGGTTGACCGCCGGCCCGGCCGTGTCCTTGTAGGGGTCGCCCACGGTGTCGCCGGTCACGGCCGCCTTGTGCGCCTCGCTGCCCTTGCCGCCGTGGTGGCCGTCCTCGATGTACTTCTTGGCGTTGTCCCACGCGCCGCCACCGGTGCACATCGAGATCGCGACGAACAGGCCCGTGACGATGGTGCCCATCAGGAGGCCACCGAGCGCCTTCGGTCCCAGCAGCAGGCCCACCAGGATCGGCACCACCACCGGCAGCAGGCTCGGGATCATCATCTCCTTGATCGCCGCGCCGGTCAGCATGCCCACGGCCTTGCCGTACTCGGGCTTGGCGGTGCCTTCCATGATGCCGGGGATGTCGCGGAACTGGCGGCGCACTTCCTCCACCACGGCGCCGGCGGCGCGGCCGACGGCTTCCATCGCCATCGCGCCGAACAGGTAGGGGATCAGCCCGCCGATGAAGAGTCCCACGATCACCATCGGGTCGCTCAGGTTGAAGCTGATGGCCTGGCCGTAGCTCTCCAGCTTGTGGGTGTAGTCGGCAAACAGCACCAGCGAGGCGAGGCCGGCCGAGCCGATGGCATAGCCCTTGGTCACGGCCTTGGTGGTGTTGCCCACGGCGTCCAGCGGGTCGGTCACATCGCGCACGCTCTGCGGCAGGCCGCTCATCTCGGCGATGCCGCCGGCGTTGTCGGTGATGGGGCCGTAGGCGTCGAGCGCGACCACGATGCCGGCCATGCTGAGCATCGCCGTCGCCGCCACCGCGATGCCGTAGAGCCCCGCCAGCGTGTACGACGCCAGGATCGCGATGCAGACGAAGATCACCGGCCAGGCGGTCGAGCGCATCGACACGCCCAGGCCCGCGATGATGTTGGTGCCATGCCCGGTGGTGGAGGCTTGCGCGATGTGGCGTACCGGCTTGTACTGCGTGCCGGTGTAGTACTCGGTCACCCACACCAGCGCCGCCGTCAGCGCCAGCCCGACGAAGCAGGCGCCGAACAGCTTCATGACGCTGCCCGAGGCGGCGATCGCATTGTCGGGCATCAGCCAGGCCGTGACGAACCAGAAGGCGACGAGCGAGAGGAGGCCCGCCACCGCCAGCCCCTTGTAGAGCGCCGGCATCACGTTGACCATGCCGGGCGAGGCCCTGACGAAGAAGCAGCCGACGATCGACGCGAGGATCGACACGGCGCCCAGCGCCAGCGGGTAGAGCACCGCGTTGGTCGGCGCCGTCGTCACCATCAGCGCGCCCAGCACCATGGTGGCGATCAGCGTCACCGCGTAGGTCTCGAACAGGTCGGCCGCCATGCCCGCGCAGTCGCCCACGTTGTCGCCCACGTTGTCGGCGATCACGGCCGGGTTGCGCGGGTCGTCCTCCGGGATGCCGGCCTCGACCTTGCCCACCAGGTCAGCGCCGACGTCGGCGCCCTTGGTGAAGATGCCGCCGCCCAGTCGCGCGAAGATCGAGATCAGGGACGAGCCGAACGCGAAGCCGATCAACGGGTTGAGCACCGCCGACAGGTTGGCGCCGGCGCGACCCACTGACAGATACCAGTAGAACGCCGTCACGCCCAGCAGGCCCAGGCCGACCACCAGCATGCCGGTGATGGCGCCGCCGCGAAACGCCACGTCGAGCGCCGGGCCGATCCCGCGCGTGGCCGCCTGCGCCGTACGCACGTTGGCGCGCACCGAGACATTCATGCCGATGAAGCCGCAGGCCCCGGAGAGCACCGCGCCCAGCACGAAGCCCACGGCGGTGGTCAGGTCCAGGAAAAGCCCGATCAGGATGGCCAGCACGAGGCCGACCACGGCGATGGTGCGGTACTGCTTGGCCAGGTAGGCCGCCGCGCCGGCCTGGATCGCCGCGGCGATCTCCTGCATGCGTGCGTTGCCTGCGTCCCGGGAAAGAATCCAGCTGCGCGCCCAGATGCCGTAGCCCACGGCCACGAGGCCGCAGACGATCGCGAGGACGAGGGGGGTGTTGCCAGTCATGCCGTTGCTTCTCCATTCGTTCGTTCGACTTGTGGAGACGCCAGCGCGGGCCCTGCGCGCAACGCGTACGGGCCCGTGCTGCCGTCGCGTTGCTTCCTCGACATCCGCGCCCGAGGCGGGTGGATGCGATTGGCCAACGAAATCAATTTACCGCCAATCCGCGCGTTTCGTGAGAAAACGTGAAGAGGTCGAAAGTAAACTTCGGGTTTTCACGCACCCGGTGCGCCGTTTTTTAACCACTTCACCACCACCATGGCCCTCGACAAAGTCTCTCCCGGCAAGAACGTCCCCGAAGAATTCAACGTCGTCATCGAGATCCCGATGAACGCCGAC
>JAQGLP010000214.1 GCA_028292835.1 Variovorax sp. | reverse complement strand
CGCGCGGGTAAAGGGCAAACCCCCAGGAAACGGCAGCCTCTGCAGACCTCGCTTCACTGTGCGATGGTCTTCGTCACTGGGCTCCGCCGCTGGCCTTGGCGACATAGTGCGCCAAGGCCAGGATCTGGGCTTCCGACAGCGTGGGCTTGTACGCCGGCATGTTGCCCAGGCCGTTGCGCAACGCTTTGGCCACGCGGGAGGCGTCGGGCTTGAGTTCGTCGAGGATGGGGCCGACCGCGCCTTCGCTGCCGGCATCCTTCAGCGTATGGCACAACGCGCAGGCTGGTACGGCGCCCTGCATGAAGAGCTTTTTGCCTTCGGCGAATTGCTCGGCGCTGCCATCGGCCGCGTGGCCGGACAGGCTCGCAGCGAGCACGCAGGCGGCGAGGGCGATGCAGCGCGGTGCGCGGGATGGGTGTTTGACGTTCATTGGATTCCTTCGGGCCGGATCAGGCCATGGTGACCTGCACCGCATGGTCGGCCCAGCTCGTGTTGTTGTAGCCGCTCGCGTTCTCGACCCGCGCTTCGGGTTGCACGTTGCCTGCGGTATCGGTGGCCCGGCTGGCAAGGGTGTGCGTGCCTGCCGGCAGCCTGGTTTGCAGCACGAACTGGCGCCACGCGAACTTTCCGAGATCGGGTCCGACGAACCTGGCGTCGGCCCAGGTCTTGCCGCCATCCACCGACACCTCCACGCGCTTGACCGCATTCGGTCCGCCGAAGGCCACGCCGTTGATTTGCACGGTGCCGGCAGCCACCTTGCCGCTGTCGGCCGTGGGCGAGTTGATCCACGACTTGACGCTCATTTCCTGTACCGAGGGTTGCGACGGATCGGCCTTGCTGCCGGGCGGCGAGATGCGGTAGCCATGCGACATGATCTTGGCGTCCGTTTCCGTCGCAGTGAACGCGAGTCGCTTGATGTACTTGATGTTGTTGACGCCCTGGTAGCCCGGCACGATGAGCCGCAGCGGCCCGCCATGCGCGAGCGACAGCGGCACCCCGTTCATCTCCCACACCAGCATCGCATCGGCCAGCGCTTTGATGGGCACCGAGCGCTCGACCACGATGCTCTTGGGATCGATGCCCTCAGGGAGTTTCTCGCCGCCGGTGCCGGTGATGTAGAGCATGCCGTCGGCTACTCCGCCCAGCGCCTGCGCCACCGTCTTGAGCGGCACGCCGCTCCACATCACACAGCCGGCGGCACCCACGGTCCAGGGTGTGCCGCTGGGTTTGCCGGGAAAGAAGCCCCGGCCATTGCCCGAGCACTGCAGCACCGTCGCGATGGTTTCCATGCCCAGAGTCTTGAGTTCTCTCACGCTGAGCCTGCGCGGGCCTTTCACGCCCTCGATGGCGACTTCCCAGCCCTCGCGATCGTTCAGGATGGACGCCTCTGGCGCCGGGAGGTTGTTGCGCAGGTAGAGTTGCTCCGACGGCGTGATTACGCTGCTGCCGAAGGCGCTGCGCCTGGTTTCCAGGGTGCTCGAGCTGTGCACGATCATGCTGCTGGCGTCCTTCCACGCGGCAAGGGCGGGCAACGGTTTGGCCTCGGCGGTGGCGTGGCCGGTCCAGGCGCCGAGGCCGGCGGCCAGGGCGCCGGCGCTGCCAGCCAGCAGGTGGCGACGGTTGATTTGGTTTTTCATGGGGAATGTCTCCTGTATCGCTGCAGGCAGCGTAGGACCTCTCCCGCCTCGGCCGTAGCACCAGTTGGCTGAATTCGGTTGGGCCAGCAGCGCGGCGCATGCACGCGCAGCGGCCCGGGCGCGGCTTTTCTAGCGCTTGTGCTCGAATCCGCGGACGAGCTCGGCCAGCACCTTGACGCCGGGTTCGATCGCCGCGGGCGTGATCGAGGAGTAGCCCATGCGGAAGTGCCGGGTTGGCGCGGGCTCGGCCATGAAGAAGACCTCGCCCGGCTCGATCAGCACGCCAAGATTGCGCGCCTGCTCGGCGAGCTCCGTGGCATCCAGCGGCTCGGGCAGCGAGACCCAGCACGAGCCGCCGCCGCCCGCCGGCGCCACGCTGCATTGCGGCAGGTGCTGCGCCAGCGCCGAGCGCAGCGCGTCGGCGCGTTCGCGTTGCGCCGCCGCGAGCCGGCGCAGCAGCGCGTCATGGTGGCCGAGCGAGAGAAACAGCGCGAAGGCGCGCTGGATGTAGGCCGGTGGATGGCGCAGCATCAGCCGCCGCAAGGCGCGCAGCTCGGCAATCAGCTCCGCCGGGCCGACTACATAGCCGATGCGCAGGCCGGGCGCCAGCGTCTTCGACAGGCTGCCCACGTAGATGACGCGGTTGCTGCGGTCCAGACTCTTGAGGGCCGGGATGGGATCGCCGTCGAAGCGGTTCTCGCTTTCGTAGTCGTCCTCGATGATGATGAAGTCGGACTCGTCGGCCATCCTCAGGAGCGCTTCGCGACGCTCCAGCGGCATGGTCGCCGTGGTGGGGCACTGGTGGTTGGGGGTCGTGTAGACGAAGTCCAGATGGCGCAGGGCCTCCGTCATCGGCAGGCCCTGGGCATCGACAGGCAGGGGGATCAATTCCGAGGTGCGGCTGGCGAAGATGTTGCGCGCGTCGGGGTAGCCCGGCTCCTCGATGCCCACACGCGTTCCCTCGCGTACCAGCAGGTCGGCGATCATGTACAGCGCGTGCTGTGCGCCGACGGTCACGACGATCTCGTCGGCCGAGGCCCAGACGCCCCGTCGCGGCAGGACACGGGTGCGTATCTGCTGCACCAGCGACTCGTCGTCTCGCGCAA
>JAQGLP010000195.1 GCA_028292835.1 Variovorax sp. | reverse complement strand
TCAACTCTTCCCGCAGGTAGCGCAGCAGCTTGATGAGGCTGAAACCGGACAGCCGCATGATCAGCCCCAGCACGCCGAACACGAAGATCGCGACGGCCGCGAAATACAGCGCCACCAGCATGCCGAGTTGCTTGAGCGAGCCGATGCCGTACTTGCCGACGGTGAAAGCGATGGCGCCCAGCACGCCCAGCGGCGCCAGCTTGATGACGATGCCCATGATCTTGAACAGCACATGCGAGAGCGTGTCGACCAGGGCGGCGACCGGCTTGCCTTGGTCGCCGAGCAGCGCGAGCGAACAGCCGAACAGCACCGCGAACAGCAGCACCTGCAGCACGTCGCCCGTCACGAATGGCGCGATGACCGTGGTCGGGATCAGCTTCATCAGGAACTCCACCGTGCCGCCGCCCGTGAGCTTCTGGGCGGTGGAGGCGTAGCTGCTCATGGCGCTGGCATCGAGCAGCTTGGGATCCACGTTCATCCCGGTGCCCGGATGAAAGACGAACGCCATGACGAGGCCCAGGCCCAGCGCGACGGTGGTCAGCACCTCGAAGTAGATCAGCGCCTTGATGCCGACGCGCCCGACGCGCTTCAGGTCGCCGGCGCCGGCGATGCCATGCACCACCACGCAGAACACCAGCACCGGAATGATCATCTTGATCAGCCGGATGAAGGCGTCGCCGAGCGGCTGGAGCTTGACGGCAAACTCCGGAATCAACAGGCCGGCCAGCACACCGAGCACGAGTGCGATGACCACCTGACCAAATAGGGATTTGGAAAAGCGAAGCATGAAAGTCTCCTGGTTGAATTGCATGCAAGAATAAATAAATCTTGCATGCAAGCAATGTACTCAGGAAACTCATTTCAAAGGTTGGGGTATTCCCCAGGACTGGCACCGCAGCGGCGTCCTGGTGACGGGCAAGAAAAAAGGCCGCTCCTTGCGGAGCGGCCTTGGGGTGTCGCCGGGAGAGGCGAGCGTCTTTAGTGCGCTTCGGCCTGCTTGGCCGCGGCAATCACTGCGGCTTCGTCATGCTTGGCACCGTTCAGGAACACGTTGAGCAGGACAGCGCAAATCGAGGTCAGCAAAATGCCCGATTCGATCAGCGAGTGCAGCGAGTGCGGCATCCACTGCTTGAAGTTGGGCGCAATCAGCGGAATCATCCCGACACCGATCGACACCGCAACGATCATGGCGTTGTGGCGATTGTTGCGGAAGTCCACGCCGCCCAGGATGCGGATGCCGGTGGCGGCCACCATGCCGAACATCACCAGGCCGGCGCCGCCCAGCACCACGGTCGGCAGCGACTCGACCAGCGCGGCCATCTTCGGCAGCAGGCCCAGCACGATCAGGATCAGGCCGCCGGCGACGCAGACAAAGCGGCTCTTGACGCCCGTGACAGCCACGAGGCCCACGTTTTGCGAAAAGCTGGTGTAGGGGAAGGTGTTGAAGATGCCGCCAATCAAGGTGCCCAGGCCGTCGGTACGCAGCCCGCGCGACAACTCTTGCTGAGTGATCTTGCGGTCGGTCATCTCGCCGAGCGCCAGGAACATGCCGGTCGATTCGATCATCACCACGATCATGATCATGCTCATCGTGAGGATCAGGATCGGATCGAACTGGGGCATGCCGAAGGCGAAAGGCAACACCACATCAACCCAGGCAGCCTTGCCGACCTTCTCGAAAGTCATGATGCCCATCGCCGTGGCGACGACCGCACCCACCACGATGCCGAGCAGCACCGAGATGTTGGCGATGAAGCCCTTGGCGAACTTGACGATCAACAGGATCGTCACCAGCACCAGCGCGGCAATGCCGACGCCGCCGAGTTCGGCGTACTTCGGGTTCGGCAGGGTCGGCACGATCTTGAAGCCCTGGGGCACCGGGGGCACGGCGGATCCGGGAGCAGTCACGTCGGCCAGCCACTTGGTGTACGCCGGATCGACCACCGAGGGGGCCGTCGGGCCGAACGGGTTGCCGAAAATCCAGTTGATCCCCACGCGCATCAGGCTGATGCCGATGATCGCGATGATGGTGCCGGTCACCACCGGCGGAAAGAAACGCAGCATGCGCGAGACGATCGGTGCGATCAATATCGAAACCACCCCGGCGCCGATGATGGCTCCGAACAGCAACTGCGCACCGCTTTGACCCGGGTTGGCATTGGCGATGGCCACCATGGGGGCGACCGATGCAAACGTGACGCCCATCATCACCGGCAGCTTGATGCCGAACCACTGGGTGGCGCCCAGCGCCTGGATCAGCGTGGCGATGCCACAGCAAAACAGGTCGGCCGAAATCAGCATGGCCACCTGGCTGGGGTTGAGATTGAGCGCGCGGCCAACGATGAGCGGCACTGCCACGGCGCCGGCATACATGACGAGCACGTGTTGCAAGCCAAGCGGGATGAGCTTGCTGACCGGCAAGCGCTCATCGACAGGATGCACGGAAGAGGTGGGTGGTGAAGCGTAGCGGGAAGAGGGTGTGGTGGCGGCGGCCGTCATTTCGATATCTCCTGTCGCGGCGTCAAGGGACGAAAAAACGGTGCTCCGCCGCGTGCGGCGCACCGTGATGTACACGAAACTGTATACAGTTTATCTGGGAATCCATATAAGGAAAACCCGGATGGCTAAAAAGCGATCCGGGTTATTTGAGAGAAATCAAAGGACGGTTTGGCAGCTTTTCCAGGCCAGTAAAGCCCAATTTCAGGCCAATAAAGCCTTTATCAGGTCCAGCTGGCGGTCTTGCTTGTCGCTTGTGAGCCGCAGGTTCGCCTCGATGCGCAAGAGGTGCTCGGTCATGCTGGCAACCGCGGCCTCGGCGTCGCCGCTGCGGCAGATGCGCAGGAAATCCGCGTGCTCGTCAGAGGAGCATTGTGGATCGTTGGAGGAGTGGTAGAGCATCGCGATCAGGGAGCTGCGGCCCACGAGTTCGCGCACGAGTTCGGTGAGCGTGCGGTTGCCGGCGGCCTCGGCCAGCGCGATATGGAAGTCGCCCAGCAGTTTCTCGCGCACGGTGCCGGTGGTCATGGTGGCACGCAGGGTGGTGCGCTCGAAGTGGATGTGCTGCTCCAGCGTCCGGTAGTCGGCGGCGCTTCCCCGGGCGACAAACAGACGCACCACCTCGCCCTCGAGGAGACGCCGGACGCCGAACACCTCGCGCGCCTCCTGCACGCTCGGTTTGCTGACGAAAGCACCTTTGTCGGGGATGATCTCGATCAGCTTGTCCTTGGAAAGCGTCAGGAGCGCCGCGCGGATCTTGGTGCGACTGACCGCGTAAACGCGCCCAAGGGCTTCCTCGCGCAGCCAGGTGCCGGGCGGCAGGCGCTTCTCGACGATGGCGGTGGCGATGTCCTGCACGATGCTCTCGATGGTGGCGCTCTTGTCGGACGGGCTGGCGGGCTGGGAGCCGTCGACGCTGGGCACTTTCGTGCCGGCGGATGATGCTTTGGAAAGACGGGGCATCAGGCGATTGTCAGCCAGCCGCGCCGCCCCGGGTTCCTCCTCAAGCGCTGCGCTGCGGTGGGGGCGACAGCGTGAAACCCTCGAGCAGCCCGACGAACGCCTTGGGCAGGGGCTGTGCCAGTTCGCCCCGCTTGCTGGTGGCCAGGCGCAGGCTGACCAGCGATTCGATCATTTGCGTGCCGGCCGCCACGCCATCGATCACCGGCACGCCCAGCGTCTGTCCGATGTGCTCGCAGAGATCCGTCATGCCGGCGCAGCCGAGCACGATGGCCTCCGACGCGTCCTCCTCCAGCGCTCGCCTGCACTCCTCGACAATGCGCTCCCGAGCCTTCGAGTGGGGGGCTTCCAGTTCAAGCACCGGGATCTCGCAGGCGCGCACATTGGCGCAAAAGCGCTTCATGCCATAAATCTCTGCCAGGTGCCAGGCTTGACCGACCGTGCGGCCCAGCGTGGTCACGACGCTGAAGCTGCTGCCGACCATGCTGGCCAGGTGCATTGCCGCCTCGGCGATGCCTACGACCGGGCCGCGCGCAAGTTCGCGTGCGGCTTTGAGGCCGGGATCGCCAAAGCAGGCGATGACATATCCGTCGATGCCCTCTCGCTCGCCAGCGGCGATTTCCTGCAGCAGTCCGGGGACAGCGAGTGCCTCGTCATAGTGGCTTTCGATGGAGGCCGGTCCCATAGAGGGACTGACCGCAACGATCTGCGTGCCAGGCCGCGCGACGGAGCGTGCGCAGGCACCGATCTTCTCGGTCATGCTCCAGGTGGTGTTGGGGTTGATGATCTTGATTCGCATAATTAATTCAGCCCTTGCGGTTCAGCACCGCATAGATCACATAGCCCAGGCCCATGCCAATGAACCAGGCGTAATTCGCCGCGCCGCGCAGGGACGGCACCAGCACGCAGAGGATCGGGACCAGCGCCGCGGGGATCAGCGCGCCGATGGCCTTGCGGTTGTAGCCGTTGCTGTACCAGTAGCGGCCGCTGGTGCTCATCGTGTACAGCTCATCGACGTTCACGTGCTGCTTCTGCACACGGTAGAAGTCCGCAATCAGGATGCCGAACAGGGGACCGATAAAGGAGCCGAGGATGTCCAGCGTGTAGTGAATGACTTCCGGGTTGTTGTAGAGGTTCCAGGGCGTGAGGAAGACCGAGCCGACCGCGGCGATCATGCCGCCCGTACGCCAGCTGATGTGCTGGGGCGCGACGTTGGAGAAGTCGAATGCGGGCGAGACGAAGTTGGCGACGATGTTGATGCCGACGGTCGCGATCATGAAAGTCAGCGCGCCCAGGACGACGGCGGTGGTGCTGTCGATCTTGCCGACCGTGTGCACCGGGTCGGTGATGAGTTCACCGAAGACCGGCAGGGTCGCCGCCGTGGTGACCACGGTCAGCAGCGAGAAGAAGATGAAGTTGATCGGCAGCCCCCAGAAATTGCCTTTCTTCACCGCCTCGAAGCTCTTGCCGTAGCGCGAAAAGTCGCCGAAGTTCAGCATCGGGCCGCTGAAATAGCTGACCACGAGCGCGATGGCGCTCAGCATCACCGGCAAGGCGTCCCATCCGTGGAATTTCACACCGCCGAGCGAAAGATCGATGTTGCCGATGCCGGCCTTCCACACCAGCCAGCCGCAGAGCAGTCCCATCACGACATAGACGCCGGGTCCCGCCCAGTCGATGAAGTGGCGGATGGCTTCCATGCCGTGCCAGAAGACGAGGGCCTGCAGCACCCACATCACCATGAAGGCAACCCATCCCAACGTGGACAGGCCGACAAAGCCGTGCTGCGTGACATCGGCATAGGGCGCGAGGCTCGGCGCGACATGCAGCGCGAGGATCATGAAGGCGCTCGAGGCGAGATACGTCTGGATGCCGTACCACGCGACCGCGATCAGGCCGCGGATGATGGCCGGGATGTTGGCGCCCAGCACGCCGAAAGAGGCACGGCAGATCACCGGATAGGGCACGCCCGTCACCTGGCTCGGCTTGGCCACCAGATTGCAGAAGAACTGCACGATACAGATGCCCAGCAGCAGCGACACCAGCACCTGCCAGCTCGACAAGCCCAGCGCGAACAGGCTGCCAGCCGTGATGTAGCCGCCCACGCTGTGCACGTCGGACATCCAGAAAGCAAAGATGTTGTAGCGGCCCCAGGTCTGCTCTCTCAACGGCGCGAGGTCCTCGTTGGTCAGGCGGGGGTGGTAGCCCGGCTTGATCAGCACTTTCGACTCGGCATGCGGCGCTTGGCTGGGGGCCGGTGTTACGACGGCTCCATGACTGACGGTTGTGTTCACAAGTGTCTCCTCGTGGATTGGCGAATCTCCGAACGAAATGTTCGAATTTCTAGGTTGCACCCTATATTTGTATACAAAATATGTGTGCAGTCTAGATTGCCCTGGTCGTCCGAGGATCAGTGTTTACCCGTGGCAGAGCCCAAAAAATGAACCCGCCCGATGGCGATGCCACGGGGCGGGTTGGGTGGAGAAAACAGGCTCAGGCCAGCCTGTCGACCCGTGTGCGCGTCAACTCAGGAGGTCGCTCAACGTGCGCGCGATCACCTTGGTGGCGCGGCGCAAGTCTTCCAGATGCAGGCGCTCGTCGTTGCGCTTGGCGTGCGACTCGAACACGGTGCGCGGACCGGCGCCATAGATAACGCCTGGAATGCCGGCTTCGCCGTACAGACGCACGTCGGTATAGAGCGGGGTGCCCATCGCCTTGATCGGCTCGCCGAAAACTTCTTCGCCATGCTTCTGGATCGCATCGACCAGCGGCTTGTTGCCCGCGTTCGGCTTCATCGAATTGGCAAGCAGGAGGCGCTTGATCTCGACCGTGATGCCCGGCAGGATGGCGGCCGCATCGGCGATGACCTGGCGGATGTTGGCCTCGACCTCGACCGGGTTCTCCTCGGGGATCATGCGGCGGTCGAGCTTGAGCACAACCTTGCCCGGAACCACGTTGGTGTTGGTCCCACCCTCGATGCGCCCCACGTTGAGGTAGGGGTGCGTGATGCCTTGCACCTTGGAGGTCACTTCCTGGTACAGCGTGTTCTGCGCGTACAGCGCATTGAGCACGTTCACCGCGCCCTGCAGCGCGTCGACGCCGGTGGTCGGCACCGCCGCGTGCGCCATCTTGCCGTGCACCGTCACTTCCATTTGCAGGCAGCCGTTGTGTGCCGTCACCACTTCGTAGCTGAAGCCGGCCGCGATCATCAGGTCGGGCTTGGTCAGGCCGTTTTTCAGCAACCAGCCCGGGCCCAGAATGCCGCCGAATTCCTCGTCGTAGGTGAAGTGCAACTCGACGCCACCCTTGGTCGGCTTCGCAACGGCTTCGAGCGCGCGCAGCGCGAACGTGAAGGTGGCGAAGTCGCTCTTGCTGACGGCGGCGGCGCGGCCGTACAGACTGCCGTTCTCGATCTCGCCGCCATAGGGATCGTGCGTCCAGCCTTCACCGGGCGGCACCACGTCGCCGTGGGCGTTGAGCGCGACCACGCGGCCTTCGCCGTACTTGCGGCGCACGATCAGGTTGGTGAGCGATTCGAGCCCGTAGTCCTTTACTTCCTGCGCGGGGACGGGATGCTTTTCGGCTTCAAAACCGAAAGTTTGAAGCAGTTCGGCGGTACGTTCGGCGTGCGGCGCGTTGTTCCCCGGCGGCGTGTCGGTCGGCACACGCACCAGTTGTTGCAGGAACTGGACTTCGTCGTCGAAGTGGGCGTCGATCCAGGCGTCGAGTTTTTGGTAGTCAGTCATGAGGTCAGTGGGCTTGCTCTTGGGCGAGGTTGTCGAGCAGCAGTTGGAAGGCTTCCACCGCCAGCTGCATGTCGTCGTTGGTACTGGATTCGAGCGGGTTGTGGCTGATGCCGGAATTGATGCCGCGCACGAACAGCATGGCCTGCGGCATCACCTCGTGCAGCTTCATCGCATCGTGGCCGGCGCCACTGGGCATGCGGAAGAGCGGAACGCCCAGCGCATCGACCGCTTTTTCCCAGCGCTGCTGCCATTCGGGAGCGCTGGGCGCGGCGGCCGCCTTCATCGTTTCCTCGAGCGTGTAGCGCACGCCACGGCGTTCGCAGATTTCCTTGAGGCTGGCGAGGATGTCGCTCGCCACTGCGTCACGCTGTTCGTTGTTCGGTGCGCGTATGTCGAGGCTGAACTTGCATCGCCCCGGCACCACGTTGATGGAGCCATTGGGCACTTCGAGCATGCCGACCGTGGCGACCGAATCGCCATCCTTGGCGGCGCGCTGCTCGGTGAACAGGATCAGC
>JAQGLP010000180.1 GCA_028292835.1 Variovorax sp. | reverse complement strand
CGCGAGCTGTTTGTTATGCCAGTATCAGCACATCACGCCTTGTCCGCCTTGCCCGCGGCATTCGCCAGCTTGCTGAGCATTCTGTCGACCTGCCACGGCTGGCGGCCCTCGTCCTCGGCGCGTTCCTTGCGGCGGATCGCGTTGCGCACCACGATCGAGCCCACGTAGCGCAGGGGCTCGGGCGGGAAATATCCCCGGGGTCCCTGTGTCAGGGGACTGCGCGTCCATGCATTGTCCAGGTCCAGCAACAGGGAGGAAAGGATCTGGCCGCCCATGTACGTGGGGCCGACGCCGTTGCCCGAGTAGCCGAAACCATAGTGGATGTGCGGCGCGCCGTTCAGCCTCCCGAAGAACGGGAAGCCCGTGACCGACCGGTCCGACGGTCCGTTCCAGCTCGCCGTGATCGGCGTGCCCTCCAGCGCTGGGAAAAACGAATGCAGCGCCTGCGTCAGCTCGACCTCGTAGGGCGAACGCTGGTCGAAGACCGGCGC
The DNA here is from genome assembly GCA_028292835.1 of Variovorax sp. GTDB lineage: Bacteria > Pseudomonadota > Gammaproteobacteria > Burkholderiales > Burkholderiaceae_C > Variovorax. Next base: position 3,781 of record JAQGLP010000180.1, on the reverse strand, counting down.
GATGCGTCCACCCCACGAGAAGGTGTTGCCGCCCTTGCCCAGCATGATCCGCCCGTCGGCCGTGCTGCGGTAGTAATAGACGAAGGTGCGCGAGTCCAGCACCGAGACACCATCGGTGAAGCCGATCCGGCGCAGCAATTCGGGACACCGCTCGGTGATCACCATGTCGCTCGACACGATGGCGATGGTCCTCTCGAACTGGGGGAACTGGCTCGCCATCCAGGCGTTGATGGCAAGCACCAGTTTCTTCGCCTCGATGCTGCCGGCGGGCGTGCGCACGGTGACCGGATGGCCGGTGCTGAAGTCCAGCATCGGGCTGCGCTCGTGGATGCGGATGCCCATCGCCAGGGCCGTGCGTCGCAGGCCCCGCACCAGCTTGCCCGGATGCACCGTCGCGGCGATGGGCGAATAGACCCCGGCCAGGTTGCGCGCCGAGCCGGAGCGCCGCACCACCTCGTCGGGCGGCAGGGTCCAGTAGGATTGGATGCCGCAGGCTTCCAGCCCCCGCATCACCGGCTCGAGGGTGCCGATCTGCGCCCGCGAGGTCGCGGTGTAGAGCGTGCCGTCCTGCCGCAGCTCGGCGTCGATGCCGTGCTCGCGGCAAAAGTCGGCGATGTGCTGGACGGCCGCCTCCGAGGCCCTGACCAGCCGGACCGCCTCGGCCTCGCCGAACAGCCGGCGCAGGGTGAAGAATTTGGCCGACCAGGTCAGCAGGCAGCCGCCGTTGCGCCCGCTCGCGCCCGCGCCGCACAGGTCGCTCTCGAGGAGGACGATGTCCAGCGCCGGGTTGAGCTGCTTGGCCTGGATCGCGGTCCACAGGCCGGTGAAGCCGCCTCCGACGATGCAGACATCGGCGCGCTGCGCGCCCTGCAGTGCCGGTGCCAGGTCGCCGTCGTTGAAGAGCGCCTGCTCGATCCAGAAGGGGCGCATGCTCATACTCCCGCCCTCAGGGGCCTGCCCGCCGCGACCCGATGGGCGGCCGCACTCGCCTCCAGGTGCGGCACGAAGTGCGCCAGCCCGGGCACGTCCGCGTCGGCACACTTGGCCTCGTCGTCCCAGCGCCGCAGGCGGATGGCGTCCTGGGCATGGGGCAGGGCCTCGAACGCCCGCGCCTGCGCGTCGCCGAAGACACCGCCCTGCAGGACCAGACTGCGCTGCGAGTCGGGCGACAGCGCGTCCAGGTAGCCCGGCTCGCGCGCGCACAGGAAGCGCTTGGCGTCCACGTGGAGGCGGATCGGCTCCAGCGTGGCCGCGCCGAACAGCGGCCGCAGGAACGGCAGGCAGCGGTACTGGTGCAGGTCGTCCAGGCCCTGCCGGGCCGGGGTCTCGCCGAACTCGTGCAGCAAATGGCCGAGGTCGTGCAGCAGGGCGGCCGCGATCAACGCGCTCCCGGCGCCCTCCTGCTCGGCCCGGTGCGCCGACTGCAGCGCATGCTCGAGTTGCGTCACGGGCTCGCCGTCGTACTGGGCATGGCCCTTGGCGCGCAGCAGCCCGACGATGTCGTCAATGGTGAGGCTCATGGTGGTTACCAGGGCAGCGAGTAGGTCTTGCCGTTGGTAAAGCTCTTCATCGCCTCCAGCACGCCTTCCTTGTAGCCCAGTCCCGAATCCTTGATGCCCCCGAAAGGCGTCAGTTCGAGCCGGTAGCCTGGCACTTCTCGCACGTTGACGCTGCCGACCTGAAGTTCGCGGACAAAGCGGGTGATGTAGTCGAGGCGGTTGGTGCACACCGACGACGAGAGGCCGTAGGCCGTGCCGTTCGAGATGCGGATCGCCTCCTCGATGTCGCGAAAGCGGGTGACCGGCGACACCGGGCCAAAGGTTTCGTGCTTGGCCACCGTCATGGCAGGATCGACGCGGTCGAGCACCGTGGGGGAATACAAGGCCCCGTGGCGCACGTTGCCGCACAGCAGCTTGGCCCCGTTGGCGATGGCGTCGTTGACCACCGACTCGAACTGCATGGCGGCGGCCTCGTCGATCACGGTACCCATGTCCATGGCCGGGTCCATCGGATCGCCGTATTTCAACGCCCTGGTTTTTTCGACCAGCAGTTCCACGAAGCGGTCGGCCACGGTCTCGTGCACCAGCATGCGCTTGATGGCCGTGCAGCGCTGGCCGGAGTTCTTGTACGAGCCGCTGACCGCGAGCGTGGCGGCCTCCTCGATGTCGGCGTCCTCCATCACGATAATGGGGTCGTTGCCGCCGAGTTCCAGGATCTGCCGCTTGTAGACCGACTTGCCGGCGATGTACTTGCCGATGGCCACGCCGCCGGTGAAGGTGACGAGGTCGACGTCGGGGTGCGTCAGCATCTCGTCGGCGATCTCGCGCGGGTCGCCCGTGACGACCGACAGCATGGGCGGCGGCAGGCCGGCTTCATACAGGATGTCGGCCAGCATGAAGGCCGCGAGCGGCGTCTTCTCGCTGGGCTTCAGGACCATGCGGTTGTTGGTGGCCACGGACGGCGCCACCTTGTGGATCACCTGGTTGAGCGGGTGGTTGAACGGCGTGATGGCGGTGATGACCCCCAGCAGCGGCTCGCGCATCGTATAGACCTTGCGGCTCTTGCCGTGGTTGGTGAGGTCGCAGGAAAACACCTGGCCGTCGTCGACCAGCGCCTGATTCGCGGCAAAGAGCAGCACGTCGGAGGCGCGCCCCACCTCGTACAGCGAGTCCTTGCGGCACAAGCCGGATTCGAGCGTGATGGTGCGCGAGAGTTCGTCGAGGCGCGAGGCGATGATTTCGCCTGCGCGCATCAGGATCTTGTAGCGCTCGTAGCGGGTCAGCGTCGGCTTGTAGTCGCGTGCGATGCGGTAGGCGCGCCGCACGTCGTCCAGGGTCGCCTTGGGCACGGTGGCGATCACCTGGCCGGTGTACGGGTAGGTCACCTCGATGACCTGGTCGCGGCAGACGCGTTCGCCGGCGATGCGCAGCGCTTCGTTGCGGACATCGACGGATTTCAGGAAGGCTTGGCTCATCGTTGGGACTCCGGACTGCGGTTTATCGGGCATGGTTCAAGGCGAGGTCGAGCGCATCGAAATTGCGCAGCCGGCGGCCGCTCGCGATGCCCTCGACCGGGCGGTTGCAGATCAGCGGTACGCGCTGCTCGGAGACGCCGCCGTGCGAGCGCAGCGGCACCTCCAGGGCCGACAGGTCGTGCCGGCTGGCCGAGGTGCCGATCACCGTGTCGCGCTCGCTCACGACCACGATGTCGCCGATGCGGTCGGGCGGCAGCTCGAAGCGGTTCGCCGCCTCGGCGCGCGTCAGCACCAGTTCCATTCCCGGGATTTCCTTGATGCGTTCGATCCACTGCGCGGCGGTGGCCTCGTCGGGCGCGTAGACGGTGGCGAAGGACCCCAGCGCGCCGTGATGCACCACGTAGGGGTCGGTGATCGGCAGGATGACGCGCGCGCGCTCGGTGCCGTACCAGCCGTCCAGCACGTCTTGCAGATAGATCACGTTGGGCGTGCCGTCGGTGCCGTGCTTGTCGTTCATGCCGTGGTCGGCGGTGACGACGATGGTGGCGCCGAGTTCATCGAGCTGCGCCAGGTAGCTGTCCATCATTGCGTAGAACGCGTTCGCGGCGGCGCTTCCCGGGGCGGCCTTGTGCTGCACGTAGTCGGTGGTCGAGAGGTACATTAGGTCGGGGCGCTGCGTCTCCATCAGCCTGACCCCCGCGGCGAAGACGAATTCGGACAGCTCGGCGCTGTACACGGAGGGCACGGGCATGCCCACCAGGTCGAGCACGTGGTCAATGCCGTTTTCCGCGCTCGTCGCCTCATCGG
>JAQGLP010000158.1 GCA_028292835.1 Variovorax sp. | reverse complement strand
GCGTCAGAAGGGCGCAGAGGCCATGGTCGAGGCGCTTGTTGCCACCATGTTTGGGACTCGCTTCATCGAAAGCGGCGACCCGGCGCTTTCGCGGTGGCGCAGACACCTGGCTGGCATTGACCACCGGATTGCAGACGCCGTTCACGAAGTGTTCGCCAGGCGCGACTACGTGGAGATGCTGCCCGAAATTCGCATACCGATGCTGGTGATCAGCGGCGCGCTCGATCGCGCCAAGACGCCCGCGGACATGCAGCTCATCGCTGACCGGGTCAAGGGCAGCCGCCACGTCGTGATGGTCGACTCCGGTCACACCCCGCCGATCGAAGAGCCTGAACGCTTTGCCCGCGAACTGGCCCACTTTCTCGCCTCGACGTCCCGTCGCGAATCCAACCCATGATGAGCCTCCAACATGACATCTGAAACGATCACCACCTCGGGAGCGGCCTTCGGACCCGATGCGCTCCCCTACACCGACCTGGCGGCGCCGGACCGGCCGCCTTTCGAAGTACGCGACGGGGTCGTGCACCTGCGCGGCAGCGTCTCGCGTTCCTCGGGCAGCCGCGCCTACCCGGCGCGCGCCGTTTGCCCGGTGACGGGTGCCCGCGACATGGAGCCCATGACCTTCGGGCCTCGCGGAATGCTCTACAGCTACTCGACCGTGCATGTCTCGTCGGCACGGCCGACGCCCTACACCATCGGCTACGTGGATTTCGACAACGGCGTGCGCGTCCTCGCGGTGGTCGAAGCAGCCGCAGAAGCACTGGGCTGCGACATTCCCGTCGAGCTCCGGGCCGACGGCGACCGCTGGTTCGTCACACCCATCAACACGCAAGGAGCATCGGCATGAGCGAAGCCTATATCGTCGGCGCGGCCATGATCCCCATGGGCAAGCATCGTGAATCCAGCTACTCGGGTCTGGCGCTTCCCGCGGTGTTGAATACCCTCGCAGCGGCTGGCCTGAAACCGTCGGATGTCCAGTCGGTGGTCTGCGGCCATGCCTTCGGCGGCATGCTGACCGGCCAGCGCATCGTCAAGGAAATGGGCATCAGTTCCGTTCCCGTGACCAATGTGGACAACGCCTGCTCCGGCGGCGCCACGGCCTTGCATCAGGCCTGGAAGGACATCCTGGCCGGACGCCACGAGATCGTGCTGGTGATTGGCGTCGACAAGCTCACGCAGTTCGGCGGCGGCACTTTGCCGCTGGTCCTCGAAGACCCGGAGGTGCAGCAGGGCATGGTCATGCCGGCGCTCTATGCGATGCGGGCTCGGCGCTACCTGCACGAGCGCGGCGCGAAGCCATCGGATCTGGCCGAGGTCAGCGTGAAGGCGCGTCGACACGGTGCGAAGAATCCGTATGCGCAGTTCCGCAAGGAGGTGACGGTCGACGAAGTGCTCGCCTCGCGCTACATCTGCGAGCCGCTGACCCTGCTGCAATGTTGCCCCACCGGCGATGGCGCGGCGGCGGTGCTGGTGGTCTCCGATGCGGTACGCAAGCGGCTGGGTCTGCCGGCAGTCCGCGTCGCGGCTTCGATCTTGCATTCGGGCTCGATGACCACCGGTTTCCGCGACATGCTGCGGCCGGAGATCACCTATCACTCCGCGGCCGATGCCTACGAAGCCGCCGGCATCGGCGCGTCGGACGTCGACGTCGTGGAATTGCATGACGCCTTCACCATCGCGGAGCTCGTCTATTACGAAGCCCTGGGACTTTGCAAGCCGGGCGAATCCGCCGACTACCTCAAGGCTGGAAAGACGACCTACGGCGGTGACGTCGTCGTGAATCCCAGTGGCGGGCTGCTGTCGAAGGGGCATCCTGTCGGTTGCAGCGGTGTAGCGCAAGCGGTCGAGATGTACTGGCAGCTCACCGACCAGGCCGGCGCGCGCCAGGTGGACAAGGCTCGCATCGGCTTGTCGCACGTGACGGGCGGCGGCATTGCAGGGCTGGACCACGGCGCCTGCACCGTGCACCTGTTCGAACGCACCGTATGACCAAGGAAGCGCCCACCGTTGTGCCCACCTCTGATGGAGGTGCGGGCACGGGCACCGTCAGCCGGGCGCTCGCCTTGCTGACCCTGCTCGCCGATGCCGGCGGCACCGTGACGGTCAAGCATGCGGGAGACATCATGCAGGTGCCGCCATCAACGGCGCACCGCATGCTCCAGCTGCTGCGAAAAGAGGGCTTTGTGGATGCGGGTGCCGGCGGCCAATACGGCATCGGCCCGCAGCTCTATCGCGTCGCCGCCCGCGTCCTAGCCGGCAAGTCGCCAGTCGCTGTGGCGCAGCCGGTCATCGAGGCCATCGCCGAGGCCTTCAACGAAACAGTCCTGTTCGGTCTCTACCTGCCGACCGAAGGCGCAGTGAGCTTTGCCGCGCGCGCCGATGGACAGCAAAAGCTCAAGTATCAGATCGACATGCTGACTCCGCTTTCACTGGTCTGGGGGGCGTCCGGCAAATCCATTCTCGCCTTCCTGCCGTCGGAAGAGATCGCCAGGATCCTGGCCGCCGAGGGGCCCTCACCGGCAACCGGCGCGCAGCCCCCCGTTGCTCGGCGGCTTGCGGATGAACTCGAGCAGGTCCGAGAGCGGGGTTGGGCGGTGAGCGAAAGCGAAAAGCTTCCCGATGCCCGCGGCGTCGCTGCCCCCGTATTCGGCCCCGCCGGTGTCATCGGCTGCATCTGTTTGACATCCCCGAAGGCGCGCATGCCGCACGCCAGTGTCGACGCCATCGGCATGGAAGTCGCCCAGCGCGCCAAAGCGCTTTCACATGACCTCGGAGCCGTTCTCAAGTGAACTCCCCTGCATCCCGTCCGCAGCCGCTTGCCGGCTACCGCATCGTCGACCTGACGACCTTCCTGTCTGGTCCCTTCTGCACCCAGATCCTTGCTGACCTGGGTGCCGAAGTCGTCAAGATCGAAGCGCCCGAAGGAGACTCGAGCCGCGCCATCCCTCCGCATTTCATCGCCGACGACAGCGCGTACTACCTCGGCATCAACCGCAACAAGCAGAGCGTCGCGGTCGATATGAAGAAGCCCGAAGGCCTTGCACTGGTCAAACGCCTGATAGGCGAAGCCGACGTCGTGGTCGAGAACTACAGACCCGGCGTCGCCGCGCGAATCGGACTCGACATTGCTTCGTTCCGTGCCCAGGATCCGTCGCTGATTTGGGCATCGGTGAGTGGCTTCGGACAGACCGGGCCGTGGCGCGACAAGCCGGCCTACGACATGATCGTCCAAGCGCTCTCAGGCGTGATGAGCATCACAGGGGAACCCGACCGACCATCGGTGCGCCTGGGCATCCCGGCCGGCGACATGGTGGCCGGCATGTATGCAGCGATCGCGATCAACGCGGCGCTGGTGGACCGAGAACGCAGCTCGACCCGCGAGGGTCGTGTCATCGACGTGTCCATGCTCGACTGCCAGCTCGCTATGTTGTCCTACCAGAGCACCTATGCGCTGGTCGCAGGCACCACGCCACGGCCGCAAGGTGCTCGGCATGATTCGATTCCCACCTATCGCTCCTTCGTCGGAAGCGACGGGCGTGAATTGGTTGTGACGGCCAATACCGAGCGGATGTGGAAGGGCCTGTGTGAGGCGCTCGGCGTGTTCGGCCTGGTCAGCGACGAGCGCTTCGCGACGGGCGGCCAACGCCTGAAGAACCGGGACGCGCTGTGGGCGCTGCTGGAAGAAGCCTTCCTGTCGCGTTCCGCAGCCGACTGGATCGAGCCCTTGCAGGCCAACGGCGTCCCGGTCGCTCTGATCAAGAGCGTGCCCGAGGCCCTGCAGGATGCGCGTGAGTCAGGCCGTGGCATGGTGTTGCCACTGGCCGGCAAGCAGGGTGAGCACATCGAGGTGGTCGGCAACCCCATTCGCTTCGTCGGCGAGGCCGAACGCGAAGCCAGCTACCCGCCTCGGCTTGGCGAAGACGCGCAAGCAGTCCTCGATCAATGGCTGCGCGTGAGCAAGGATGAGGTGGGTGCGTTGATCGAGCGCGGTGTCCTGGTGCAACGTCATGGCGGATCGGGCCACCCGTCCAATGCGGCAGCGACCGCGAAGGTCGTGGCGCCATGAATACCCTCGGCCAGGGCGCAGGCGGTCAGGTGCTTGCACTTCATTCGATTGGGCTCGACGCGCACTCCTTCGACCGGTTGAGCGAGGCCGTCGGACCCGAATGGCGCATCAGTGCCTTCGACCAGCGCGGACACGGAACTCGAGCGCAAGAGGCAGCATCCACGATTGACCAGTATGTGGACGATGCCGAGCAGGCCTTGGCGGGATGCGACGAGGGCGCCGTCCATCTGCTGGGACACTCGATGGGCGGCGCCGTCGCCGCGATGCTGGCTGCGCGGATAGGCCAAGCGTCGCCGGGCCGAATCGCGACGCTGACCCTGGTGTCCTCGCCCCCCCGTGGCTTGCCTGCGTTCGGCGAGCGCGGGGCCGCCGTCCGCTCGCAAGGTGTGCAAGCGTCCGTGCCGCCGACGATGGCCCGCTGGTTCGGCGCAGAGGCCGCAGCACGCGACGCCGCCCCTCAAAACTATGCCCGTTCAACGTTGAATGCCTTGAGCGCCGAGGGCCTGGCCGGTGCATGGGACGCCCTCGCGCAGTTTCCCGGCTACGAAGACATCGCCGCATCGCTGCCGCCCACCCTCTGCATCGCCGCGGTCGACGACCTTTCGACGCCGCCGAGCGCCATGCAGGCCATCGTCGACGCCTACGCCACAGCCGGAAACGGGTCAAACATCGCGTTTGCAACGCTCGATGCCGGCGGGCACATGGCGCCTCTCCTGGCGGCGCCGGAACTGGTCGAGGCCTTGCGTACCCATTGGCTCGCCAACACGGCAAGTTCCTCA
>JAQGLP010000155.1 GCA_028292835.1 Variovorax sp. | reverse complement strand
CGACGTCAAGTACCACCAGGGCTTCAGCTCGGACGTGTCCACGCCCGGCGGCCCGGTCCACCTGAGCCTGGCGTTCAATCCGTCGCACCTCGAGATCGTCAATCCGGTGGTCGAGGGATCGGTGCGTGCGCGCATGGACCGCCGCGCGGACCCGCTCGGCAAGCAGGTGCTGCCGGTGCTGGTGCACGGCGACGCCGCGTTCGCGGGGCAGGGCGTCGTGATGGAAACGCTGGCGCTGGCCGAAACGCGCGGCTATTTCACCGGCGGAACGGTGCACATCGTCATCAACAACCAGATCGGATTCACCACCAGCGATCCGCGCGACAGCCGCTCGACGCTGTATTGCACCGACGTGGTCAAGATGATCGAGGCTCCGGTGCTGCACGTGAACGGCGACGATCCGGAGGCCGTGGTGCTCGCGACCCAGCTCGCGCTCGACTTCCGCATGGAGTTCCAGAAGGACGTGGTGGTCGACATCGTCTGTTTTCGCAAGCTCGGCCACAACGAGCAGGACACGCCGGCGCTGACGCAGCCGCTGATGTACAAGAAGATCGCGCAGCACCCGGGCACGCGCAAGCTCTATGCCGACAAGCTCGCCGCGCAGGGCCTGGGCGAGACGCTCGGCGACGACATGGTGAAGGCGCAGCGCGCCGCGTTCGACGCCGGCAAGAACACCACCGATCCGGTGCTGACCAACTTCAAGAGCAAGTACGCGGTCGACTGGACCCCTTTCCTCAACAAGCGGTGGACCGACGCCGGCGACACCGCCATCCCGACCGCCGAGTGGAAACGCCTGGCCGAGCGCATCACGAAGTCCCCCGAGAACTTCACGGTGCACCCGCTGGTGAAAAAGGTGCTGGACGACCGCGCTGCCATGGGCCGCGGCGAGGTCAACGTCGACTGGGGCATGGGCGAGCACATGGCCTTCGCCTCGCTGGTGGCGAGTGGCTACCCGGTGCGCCTGTCGGGCGAGGACAGCGGGCGCGGCACCTTCACGCACCGCCACGCCGTGCTGCACGACCAGAACCGCGAGAAGTTCGACGTCGGCACCTACATGCCGCTGCAGAACGTGGCCGACAACCAGGCGCCGTTCGTCGTCATCGACTCCATCCTGTCGGAGGAGGCGGTGCTGGCCTTCGAATACGGCTACGCATCGAACGACCCCAACACGCTGGTGATCTGGGAGGCGCAGTTCGGCGACTTCGTCAACGGCGCGCAGGTCGTGATCGACCAGTTCATCGCCTCGGGCGAGGTCAAGTGGGGCCGCGTCAACGGCATCACGCTGATGCTGCCGCACGGCTACGAGGGCCAGGGCCCGGAGCACAGCTCGGCGCGCCTGGAGCGCTTCATGCAGCTGGCGGCCGATGCGAACATGCAGATCGTGCAGCCGACCACGGCCAGCCAGATTTTCCACGTGCTGCGTCGCCAGATGGTGCGTCCGCTGAGGAAGCCCCTGGTCATCCTCACGCCCAAGTCGCTGCTGCGCAACAAGGACGCGACCTCGCCGCTGGCCGAATTCACCCGCGGTAGCTTCCAGACGGTCATCCCGGACAGCGGAAATCTGAAGGCGGACAAGGTCCGGCGCGTCATCGCCTGCTCGGGCAAGGTGTACTACGATTTGGCCAAGAAGCGCGAGGAGCGCGGCAGCGAGGACGTGGCAATCCTCCGCGTCGAGCAGCTCTACCCGTTCCCGCACAAGGCTTTCGCGGTGGAGCTGAAGAAGTACCCGCACCTGGTGGACGTGGTCTGGTCGCAGGACGAGCCGCAGAACCAGGGCGCCTGGTTCTTTGTGCAGCACTACATCCACGAGAACCTGCAAGAGGGCCAGAGGCTCGGCTACTCCGGCCGGGCCGCCTCGGCATCGCCGGCGGTGGGCTACTCGCACCTGCACCAGGAGCAGCAGAAGGCGCTGGTCGACGGCGCCTTCGGCAAGCTCAAGGGCTTCGTATTAACTAAATAAACGCCCCCAGGCTGCGCGCACTGCGTGTCGCTTCGCCCACCCCCGGCCGGGGCAACACCGACGGTCCGGCGGAGCCGGTCCCACGGTGTTTCGCGAAGGCACTGCGCCGGCCGAGAGGGCGTCATGCCTGTCGGGCCCACCTGAAAAACCCTAACAAACACGAAGCGGAGCGAATTTCCCATGTCCATCGTTGAAGTCAAAGTCCCCCAGTTGTCCGAGTCCGTGGCCGAGGCCACTCTGCTGCAGTGGAAGAAGAAGCCCGGCGACGCCATTGCGATCGATGAAATCCTCATCGAGATCGAGACCGACAAGGTCGTGCTCGAGGTGCCGGCGCCGTCGGCCGGCGTGCTGGCCGAGATCGTGCAGCCCGACGGCGCGACCGTCGCGGCCGAGCAGCTGATCGCCAGAATCGATACCGAAGGCAAGGCTGCGGCTACGTCCGGCGCCGCGGTGGCGCCGGCGGCCCCATCCGCGGCAGCGCCCGCGCAAGCTGCAACGGGCGCGGCCACTGCAGCGGCGTCCCCGGGCGGCAGCAAATCCGGCGTGGCCATGCCGGCGGCGGCCAAGCTGCTGGCCGACAACGGTCTCACGACGGCCGACGTGGCCGGCACCGGCCGCGACGGCCGCGTGACCAAAGGCGATGTGCTCGGCACCATGGCCACAGGCGCGGCCAGGGCGGTCGCGGTGCCGATGGTGGCGGCTTCCGCACCGGCCAAGCCGCCGCTGCCGCAGGTTGCGACATCGACCTCGAAACTGGAGTTGGGCGACCGCCCCGAGCAGCGTGTGCCCATGAGCCGCCTGCGCGCCCGCATCGCCGAGCGGCTGATCCAATCGCAATCGACCAATGCCATCCTGACCACCTTCAACGAGGTCAACATGGCGCCCGTCATGGAGATGCGCAAGAAGTTCCAGGATGCCTTCACCAAGGAGCACGGTGTCAAGATGGGCTTCATGAGCTTCTTCGTGAAGGCCGCAGTACACGCGCTGAAAAAGTACCCGGTGATCAACGCCTCGGTCGACGGCAACGACATCCTGTACCACGGCTACTTTGACATCGGCATCGCGGTGGGCTCGCCGCGCGGGCTGGTGGTGCCGATCCTGCGCAACGCCGACCAGATGAGCTTCGCCGACATCGAGAAGAAGATCGCCGAATTCGGCCAGAAGGCCAAGGACGGCAAGCTCGGCATCGAGGAGATGACGGGCGGCACCTTCTCCATCTCCAACGGCGGCACCTTCGGCTCGATGCTCTCGACGCCGATCATCAATCCGCCGCAGTCGGCCATCCTGGGAGTGCACGCCACCAAGGACCGCGCCGTGGTCGAGAACGGCCAGATCGTGATCCGGCCGATGAACTACCTGGCGATGAGCTACGACCACCGCATCATCGACGGCCGCGAGGCCGTGCTCGGCCTGGTCGCGATGAAGGAAGCGCTGGAAGATCCGTCGCGCCTGCTGTTTGATATCTGACACACCCCCAGGCTCGCCCACTGCGTGTGGCCGCCCGCCCCCTAGCAGGGGGCAACACCGGCGGCCCGGCCTGGCCGGTTCCGCGGTGTTTGGCGAACGGGCTGCGCTGCGCTTGCCTTGGATGCGGTTCGTTCGGGCGCTGGCGGCATAAGAAAAAATCTCACTGAAGGAATTTCATGTCCAAGCAATTCGACGTCATCGTCATCGGCGCCGGCCCGGGCGGCTATATCGCTGCCATCCGCGCCGCGCAGCTCGGCTTCAACGTGGCCTGCATCGACGAATGGAAGAACACCTCGGGCGGTCCCGCGCCCGGCGGCACCTGCACCAACGTGGGTTGCATTCCGTCCAAGGCGCTGCTGCAGTCGTCCGAGAACTACGACCAGGCGGCACACCACTTCGCCGACCACGGCATCCAGGTGCAGGGCCTGGGCCTGGACGTGGGCCGGATGCTGGCGCGCAAGGACGCGGTGGTGAAGCAGAACAACGAGGGCATCCTGTACCTGTTCAAGAAGAACAAGGTCGCCTTCTTCCACGGCCGCGCCTCGTTCGCCAGGGCGGGCGAGGGCGGCGGCTGGGAGATCCAGGTTGGCGGCGCGGCCGAAGAGACGCTGCACGGCACCCACATCATCGTCGCCACCGGCTCGAGCGCCCGCGCGCTGCCGGGCGCCGCGTTCGACGAGGAGCGCATCCTGTCGAACGACGGGGCGCTGCGCATCGGCGGCGTGCCCAGGAGGCTGGGGTTGATCGGCTCGGGCGTCATCGGGCTGGAGATGGGCTCGGTCTGGCGCCGCCTCGGCGCCGACGTGACGGTGCTGGAAGGCCTGCCAACCTTCCTCGGTGCGGTGGACCAGCAGATTGCCAAGGAGGCGCGCAAGGCCTTCACCAAGCAGGGCCTGAAGATCGAGCTCGGCGTGAAGGTCGGCGAGGTCCAGCCGACGGGCGAGGGCGTGCGCATCGCCTACACCGATGCCAAGGACGCGGCGCAGGTGCTGGAGGTCGACCGGCTGATCGTCTCGATCGGCCGCGTGCCCAACACCACCGGCCTGAACGCCGGGGCGGTCGGCCTTGCGCTCGACGAGCGCGGCGCCATCGTCGTGGACGACGAGTGCAAAACGAACCTGCCCAACGTCTGGGCGGTCGGCGATGTGGTGCGTGGCCCGATGCTGGCGCACAAGGCCGAGGAGGAAGGCGTGGCGGTGGCCGAGCACATCGCCGGGCAGCATGGGCACGTCAACTTCAACACCATCCCGTGGGTCATCTACACCTCGCCCGAGATCGCCTGGGTCGGCCAGACCGAGGAGCAGCTGAAGGCTGGTGGCCGGGCCTACAAGGCCGGCACCTTCCCATTCCTGGCGAACGGGCGGGCGCGGGCGCTGGGCGACACCACCGGCATGGTCAAGTTCCTGGCCGACGCGGCCACCGACGAGATCCTGGGCGTGCACATCGTCGGCCCGATGGCCAGCGAGCTGATCTCCGAGGCCGTGGTCGCGATGGAGTTCAAGGCCAGTGCCGAGGACATCGCCCGTATCTGCCACGCGCACCCGTCGCTGTCGGAAGCCACCAAGGAAGCGGCGCTGGCAGTCGACAAGCGCACCCTCAATTTCTGAAATTCACCATGAAAAAGGCCTGTCCCGCCCGTTCCACGGGCAAAGCAAGCTATCAATTCCATAGCATGCGGCGGAACTTGTCTTGAGCGTCAAGGAATCCTACGAAGCCGAGCTCGCCACGCACGGCTTCCGCAGCGATCCGGCGCAGCTGCGTGCGGTGGAGGCGCTCGAGCGCTGCGCCAGCGAATGGGCGGACTACCGGGCGCAACGCTCCAACGCGTTCAAGAAGCTCATCAACCACCCTGAGATTCCGCGCGGCGTGTACATGTACGGCGGCGTCGGGCGTGGCAAGAGCTTCATGATGGACTGCTTCTACAACGCCGTGCCGCTGCGCCGCAAGACGCGACTGCACTTCCACGAATTCATGCGCGAGGTGCACCGCGAGCTGGCCGAGCTGCAGGGCACCGTCAACCCGCTGGACGAGCTCGGGCGGCGCATCGCGAAGCGCTACAAGCTGATCTGCTTCGACGAGTTCCACGTCGCCGACATCACGGACGCGATGATCCTGCACCGTCTCTTGAAGGCGCTGTTCGACAACGGGGTGGGGTTCTTCACCACCTCCAACTTCAAGCCCGACGACCTGTACCCCAACGGCCTGC
>JAQGLP010000136.1 GCA_028292835.1 Variovorax sp. | reverse complement strand
CGATGACGAGGCCGAGGGCGGACCGCTCTCGCTGTTCGAGAGCGGGGCGATCCTGACCTACCTGGCCGACAAGCACGGCCGCTTCCTGGCGCCCTCGGGCCATGCGCGCTGGAAGACGCTCGAATGGCTCCACTGGCAGATCGGCGGGCTCGGGCCGATGCTCGGGCAGCTCGGCTTCTTCGGGTGCGCTCGAAGGAGAAGGCACCGCTGGCCATCCAGCGCTTCACCGAGGAGGCCGACCGCCTGCTCGGCGTGATGGACCGGCAGCTCGGCCAGCACGCCTACCTTGCCGGCGCCGACTACACGATCGCCGACATTGCCTGCTACGCCTGGACGCTGTCGACCACGACGGTGATGAAGGACGTGCTGGCCGGCAGCCTCGCCACCAAGCCCAGCCTTCGCCGCTGGCTCGACACCGTGGGCGCACGCCCGGCCGTACAGCGCGGCATGGCGGTGCCTGCGGTTTGATACAAAAAACCCCGCAGCGCCCAGAGCACGGACACACTTAGCTATCAAAAAGATAGCATAATGCCAGCCGGGAACCCGGCTCGTGCTGCGCCTTCGCGAGCGGCGCCAGCCCGCGTCCTGGCGCCGCGGCACCGGTTTCCGACCGCGTCGGTGATTGCCCTGCCCTGCGCGCACCTGATCGCATGTACAGTGCCCTCCCGCGTTCCGAGGTGGCCCCCGTCATCCGGTCCTGATTCCCGCGGCGGCGCGCAGCATCCTGTGTGCCGCCGCCCTTTCACTTGATGGAACATCCGCCGCCGTGTCACTGCGAGAAGAACCGCGCCGAGCCACCGATGGCCCCGCCCCGATCCAGCATCCCGAAGGACCGATGGCCGAGGCCGCATCGCGGGTCATCGGGCTGCTGGAATACATCGAACAGGTTGAAAAACTCAACGCCAAACCGGCTTTCTCGGTCCCGAGCGAGTATTTCGTCGCGCACCAGCACGAGTTGCAGGGCCTGCCGGGCCTGCAACTCGACCTGCCCGACGAAGCCGACGATGTCTGGCTGCGCCTGTCGCGCCTGCAGGAAAGCGCGCCGCCCGAGCCGCCCGAGGTCCTGCGGCCCTGGCTCACGCCATCGAAGAGCCCCGACAAGGTGCCCGAGCTCAGGACCGAGGCGCTGATCGCGCAGGACGGCGCCGAGCCCGCGCCCTGCCAGCTCGAGGACCGCCCGGACATCTGGCCGCTGTTCGATGACTACGTCAAGGGCCAGTGGATGCCCTGGGCCACGGCGGAGCGCGGGCGGCGCAAGTCGATCGCCCAATACAACCGGCTGTTCGCGTTGCAGCGCGCCATGGCGACGGAAGGCGCCGAGACGCCGCTGGAGCTGGTCTGGGGCGTCGGCTTCGCGGTGTGGAAGAAGGATGGCCAGAGCTCTGCCGTGCGGCACCCGCTGCTGACGCAGGCCTGCGAGGTCTCGCTCAACGAAAAGACCTTCGAGCTCGAAATCCGTCCGCGCGACACCGACCCGAAGCTGGAGATCGACTGCTACGCCGAGATGGAAATACCCGGCGTGCGCCAGCTGGAAGCCCACTGGAAAAGCGCGCTGGCCACCGGCGCGCACCGCGTCAATCCGTTCGAGGCATCGACCTTCGAGGGCGTGCTGAAGGCGGCCGTGGGCCACCTGGACCCGGGCGGCAGCTACACGCCGTGCGCCAGCGGCGATGCCGAGCCCGCCGCTCCCACCGCGCCCGCCGCGCCCGACGAGCGCCTCAGGGTGAACGACAGCTGGGTGCTGTTCGCGCGCAAGCGCTCCGGCGACATCTTCATGGAGGACATCAGGCGCCTGAAAAAAAGCGTGGCGGACGTGCCCGCCCTGCCCGACGTCATCCGCAGCTTCGTCGAGCGCGGCGACGACACCGTGCGCGTGCAGCCGGCGCAGCCTTTTCGCGGACTCGGGTCGAGCGAGGACGCGCCGGGGGCGTTCGAGCTGTACTTTCCGATGCCCTACAACGACGAGCAGGTCTCGATCGTGCAGAAACTGGAGAACAACGACGGGGTGGTGGTCCAGGGCCCGCCCGGCACCGGCAAGACGCACACGATCGCCAACGTCATCTGCCATTACCTGGCGCGCGGCAAGCGCGTGCTGGTCACGGCCAAGGGCGAGTCGCCGCTGGCGGTGCTGCAGGACAAGCTGCCCGAGCGCATCCGGCCGCTGAGCGTGGCGCTGCTGTCGAACGAGCGCGACGGCATGCGCCAGTTCGAGCATTCGATCCAGACCATCGCAGCCAACGTCGCCGCCTTCGATCCCGCGCGCGCTCTGCAAGCCATCGCCGCCGCCGAGGCCCGGCTCGACCAGCTGCATGCCCGGATCTCGCACATCGACCGCACAGTGGCCGAGCGGGCAGCCCGCCACATGAAAACCCGGCGCTTCCAGGGCCGCGACGTCACGCCCGAGGAACTGGCCCGGCAGGTGCTGGCGCAGGCCGGCGAGCACCAATGGTTCGACGACACGCCCGACATGGAAGCCGAACAGCTGCCGTTCGGCGATGCCGACATCGACGCCCTGCGCGCGGCGCGCCTGACGGTCGCCGGCGACCTGGCCTGCCTGGGAAGCCCGCTTCCGGCGCCCGAACAGCTCCCCGCCTGGGCGGAACTCGTCAGGCTGCACCGCGACCTGGTGCGCGCGCGCCAGATCGGCGACAGCGTGGCCGCCGGCGCGGTGCTCGGCCTTGTCGGCGCAGGCGCCGAAGCGCAGGCCCTGGCGGATTGGCTGCAGGCACGCGCCGCAACCGAGACGAAGCTGAAGACCGTGGCGCGGCCCGAGCTGGCGGGCCTGGCGCAGCGCCTGGCCGGCGTGCAGCCGGGCGACCCCGTGCTGGCGTCGTTCCTGACGGCCTGCGGCGATATCCAGGCGCTGGCCGCGCAGCGCCGGCAACTGCGCTCCAAGGCGGTCGAGGTGCCGCCCGACGCCGAGACCCATGCCGACTACCAGGCGGCGCTGGCCCGGCTGGTGGAGGGCAAGGGGGCTTTCGTGCTGCCGTTCGGCAAGGCGCA
>JAQGLP010000130.1 GCA_028292835.1 Variovorax sp. | reverse complement strand
CGGCGCGCACGCCCTGACCACCCAGCGCTCGCGCGCCGAGGTCGACGCCAGCGCCGTGATGGCCGCCCGCTCGGGCAACGCCTACGGTGAAGGCCTGACCTCCGTCGTGACGCCGGCCCAGGGCGCCACGCTGACGCGCAGCGCCGTTCGCGCCGAGGCGTATGCCACGGCTCACGCGCCGGTCCAGAACGTGGGCGAGAAGGCTTTCGTCAGCACCGTGGCTTCCTCGCAGCACCTCAACGGCAGCGCGCAGGCAAACACGGCCGCCCAGTCGACCCTGTAATCCGACCGGCCACCAGGACCCGTCCCAGGCCGGGGCGACGCGCAGGCGTCGCCCCGGTTTTTCGTTGGCAGTACGTTCAGGAAGCCGTGTTCAAATCTCAACAGTGGTCAGCCACAGGCTGGGTTGGGCTGTGAAGCTGCCTTGACAGTGGCGCGTCTGGTGAGTGCGCAGTGCACCTCATCAGTGCGCCCGCTGTACGGTCAGAGCCGGGCTGGGATTTCGCAGCCAGCCCCGATCGGCTCGCTGCCATCGTCCATCAGGCAAGGGCATTGTCATCCTCCCTGGGTCAGCGATTGCGCAAGTTACCCGCTCACCTTCGTCAAATCAATCCATTGTGCCGGGCCATCGGCATTGGTTGGTGAAAGCTTGGCCAATTGCCTGGGCCGGGCGCGCAGGATCGGTTCCTCGAACATCTTCCAGCTCGCGGCCGCCAGCCAGGCGATCATGACCACGGCAAGGCCCATACCGATCCACGGGTTCAGGCCCCGACCCACAATCTGGTAATTGAACAGACTCAAGACCGTGAGGTGGATCACATAGACCCCATACGAGTGCTTGCTGAGCTGCAGAACGGCGCTCTCGATCACGCGCGGCAGCGTGCGCAGCTTCAGCGTCGCGGGGAAGCACAGGGCGAACCCGATGGACGTGAGGGCCGAGAACCAGGTCAGGAAGGCCTGGTCGGAGATGAGCGCCGTGCCCCACGCGCCGCTGAAGCGTCCCCAACACAGGAGGACGGTCGCCAGCCCGAGCGCGAGACAACGGTAGGGCGCAACAAAAATGACACTGCCCTGCCGCTGCAGCAAAGCCACCACCACCCCATAGGCGATGGCATCGAGGTGGTAGAGCACCGTCTTGTAGACGTGAGTCATGAAGCTCGAGGGCTCGACGACCCCGAAGCGCAGCAAAAATGGAATGACAATGAAAGCGCCGGTCACGGCCCAGGCTGCGCGCCGTGCTCCGATGAGGCGGGCTGCCAGGAACAGGAACGCGCTGAACAGCAGGTAGAACCACTCCTCGACCGCCAACGACCACGACACCGCGAACCAGTTGTCAGCCGGCATCGGCCACGCGAAGTTCTGAAGCAACAGGGCGTAGCGCTGCAGGTAGATGGCCACTTGCCCCGCAGGGGGCGGATCCCATAGCGCCATGACCAACAGCCATGCGAAATAGAGCGGCAACGTGCGCATCCAGCGGCGGATCATGAAGATCCCCCATTCTCTGAACGTTGGGCGTTTTTCGATCAACTCGAGCAGGATGCCCCCGATGAGGAACCCGCTGAGCACAAAGAACAGTTCGACGCCGAAGCTGCCCGTCATCAAAAGCCAGTTCGGCGCCTGAAGCCCGAAGTAGGCCTGCCAGACGCTACAGCCGTGGCAGACAAGGACCAGACCGATCGCGGTAGACCTGGCCAAGTCGAGCCCGAGATAGCGGCGGTCGTCCTTCATAGACTGAGGAGGCGCGTTCATCTGCGCGAGTTTATGCGGATGCAGGCTGCGCCTCAGTACTACGGCCATTTGCCTGCCGGATCGACGTCCCGGGAGTCATTCGCTATCTTTTTTGTAGCAAACGCGCGGCGTCGAGCGCGAAGTACGTGAGCACGCCGTCGGCGCCGGCGCGCTTGAAGGCCAGCAGGCTCTCCAGCACCACGGCGTCGTGGTCGAGCCAGCCGTTCTGGGCAGCGGCCTTGAGCATCGCGTACTCGCCGCTCACCTGGTAGGCGAAGGTCGGCACCCGGAACTCGTCCTTCACGCGGCGCACGATGTCGAGGTAGGGCATGCCGGGCTTGACCATCACCATGTCGGCGCCCTCGGCGATGTCGATGGCGACCTCGCGCAGCGCCTCGTCGCTGTTGCCGGGGTCCATCTGGTAGACCCGCTTGTTGCTCTTGCCGAGGTTCGCGGCCGAGCCCACCGCGTCGCGGAACGGCCCGTAGAAAGCGCTCGCGTACTTGGCGCTGTAGGCCATGATCCGCGTATGGATGGCGCCCTGCGATTCGAGCGTGTCGCGGATGGCGCCGATACGCCCGTCCATCATGTCGCTCGGCGCCACGATGTCGACGCCGGCCTCGGCCTGCGTGAGCGCCTGGCGCGCGAGCATCTCCACCGTCTCGTCGTTCAGGACGTAGCCGGTCTCGTCGAGCAGGCCGTCCTGGCCGTGGCTGGTGTAGGGGTCGAGCGCCACGTCGGTCATGATGCCCAGCTCCGGGAAGCGCGATTTCAGCGCGGCCACCACGCGCGGGATCAGCCCGTCGGGATTGCAGGCCTCGTCGCCGGCCGGGGTCTTGAGGCTCGCGTCGATCACCGGGAACAGCGCCATCACCGGAATGCCGAGTGTCACGCACTGCTCGGCCACCGGCAGCAGCGCATCGAGGCTCAGGCGCTCCACGCCCGGCATGGAGGCCACGGCGTCGCGGCGGCGCTCGCCCTCCTGCACGAAGACGGGGTAGATCAGGTCGTGCGCCGTGAGCGCGTGCTCGCGCACGAGGTTGCGCGTGAAGGCATCGCGGCGCAGGCGGCGTGGTCGGCCGGCGGGGAAGGGGGCATGGACGGTCATGGGGAAAATTGTGCCTCAACAAGCCGCCGGGCACGCCCTGTCACATGGGCGACTCGCATCTTCGTCGAAACGAACCCAAAATGAATGCTTATTGCTGGCTTCCGCGTTCAACGCGAGCCGAAGGGGTCTTTGAGGGGTTGTTGGCTTCCGATCCCTTTGTTACATTGCGCCCGGGCGGCTTGCCGCTCCCCGCTCTTCCTCCCTGAGCGTGCGCCTCGCTGCCTGACGGCAACGAGGTTTCACAACCCGGCTTCTGGCCGGGTTTTTTTTGGCTCACTCGCCGGGCCGTGCGGCCCGCGCCGTCCACGCCGCGCGCGCCACTAAACTGACGCCATGCTCTGGGTCAAGTCGCTGCACATCGTTTTCATCGCCAGCTGGGTCGCCGGCCTGTTCTACCTGCCGCGCATCTTCGTCAACCTGGCGATGGTGGCGCCCGAGTCGACCGCCGAGCGCGCGCGGCTGCTGCTGATGGCGCGCAAGCTGCTGCGCTTCACGACGATCCTGGCGCTGCCTGCCGTCGCCCTCGGGCTGTGGCTCTGGCTGGGCTACGGCATCGGCCGCGGCCCGGCGAGCCAGGGCAATGGCTGGCTGCACGTCAAGCTGGCGCTGGTCGCACTGACCCTGGGCTATCACCACGGCTGCGGCGTGCTGCTGCGCCGCTTCGAGTCGGGGGCCAGCCGGCGCGGCCACGTGTGGTTCCGCTGGTTCAACGAAGTGCCGGTGCTGCTGCTGCTGGCGATCGTCGTGCTGGTCGTGGTCAAGCCCTTCTGAGCCGGTGGCCCCCCGCAAGACGACCGCGCTGCCGCTGGCCCTCAGCTACGCGGCGCTGATCGTCTACGCCAGCCTCTACCCGTTCGCCGACTGGCGCGACCAGGGCCTCGCGCCCTGGGCCTTCCTGGCGGCACCGCTGCCGAAGTACTGGACCGGCTTCGACCTGGCGATCAACGTGGCCGGCTACATGCCGCTCGGCTTCCTGTGCGCGCTCGCCGTGCTGCGCGCCCGGCCCGACATGGCCGTCCTGCCGGTGGTGGTGCGCGCGACGCTGGCGGGCGTCGCGATCTCGCTGGCCATGGAAACGCTGCAGAGCTACCTGCCGGCGCGCATTCCGTCCAATGTCGACCTGGCGCTCAACGCCGGCGGCGCGCTGGCCGGCGCGCTGCTGGCGGGCGCCCTGAAGTGCCTCGGGGCGATGGCCCACTGGGACCGGTTGCGCGGCAGCTGGGCCGTGGAGTACTCGATGACGCTGTCGGCCGGTATGCCGGTCGCCGGGAGGCTGCTCGTGACCCGGCCGTCGGTGTAGCCGGCCGCGGTGAGAGCCGCCGACACGCGGGCGGCCTGCTCGGGGTCCATCTCCGAGAGGATGTCGCCGGCCGTGTTGGGGTCGAGGTACTCGGCGAGGTCGGCGGCTTTTTCGGCGGACATCTGGCGCATGACGGTGGCGCCGTCGGCGGCGGGGATGTCGTCGAGGC
>JAQGLP010000104.1 GCA_028292835.1 Variovorax sp. | reverse complement strand
CGGTGACGGGCGACGGCGCGGCCAGCGTGGCGGCACTGATCGACAGTCAGCTCAACAGCGATCCGCGCCGCGGCGAGGCCGAGGAATTCCCGCTCGACCTGATCGACGTGCGGACCGACGCCAAACTCCAGCTTGAACTGCGGCGCCAGGGTTTCGACGCGGCCTCGGTGCCGGCCGCCGGCCAGGTGGTCACCATCCAGCGCAACGGCAACCTGGCGGTGGACTGCACCGACCAGGTCCATCCCGAGGTGGCGCACGCCGCCGTGCTGGCCGCACGCGTGGTCGGGCTCGACATCGCCGGCATCGACCTGGTGGCCCAGGACATCGGCCGGCCGCTGGCGGCGCAGGGCGGCGCCATCGTCGAGGTCAATGCCGGCCCCGGACTGCTGATGCATTTGAAGCCGGCCGTCGGATCGCCCCGCCCAGTGGGCCAAGCGATCTGCGAGCACCTGTTTCCCGCTTCCGAGGCCGACGACCTGCCGGGCCGCATCCCGGTGGTGGGCGTTGCCGGCTCGCGCGACACCGCCGTGCTGGCGCGGCTGGTGGCGTGGCTCGTCACCCTGAGCGGGCGCTACAGCGGGCTGGCCTGCCGCGACGGCCTCTTCCTGGAGCGCCGCCGCGTCGATGCGCGTGACAACGCGAACTGGGAGGCCGGCCGCCGGCTGCTGATCAACCGCGCAGTCGAGGCCGTGGTAATCGAGAACGGCGCCGAGACCATCCTGCGCGACGGCCTGGCCTACGACCGCTGCCAGGTCGGCATCGTCACCGACCTCGAAGGCGCCGAGGCGCTGGCCGAGTTCGACATCATCGGGAGCGACCAGATGGTGCGGGTGCTGCGCACCCAGGTCGATGTGGTGCTGCCCGGCGGCACCGCCGTGCTCAACGCGGGCGATGCGCGCGTGGCCGGCCTGGCGCCCCTGTGCGACGGCGCCGTGATCCTGTATGCGACCGACCCGCAGGCCCCGGCGCTCGCCGCGCACCGGGCGTCCGGCGGCAAGGCCGTCACCGTGCGGCAGGACCGCGTGGTGCTGGCCGATGGCGCCGTCGAGTCTCCCCTGCCCGGCTTGGGCGGCCTTGCGGCCTGGTGCGCCCGGCACGCCGGCGTCGGCTCCGAAGGCCTGCTCGCCGCCGTGGCCGCCGGCTGGGCCCTGGGGGTGCCGCTGAACCTGATCAGCGCCGGCGTCGAAGCCTTCGAGGCCGAGCTGCCGGCCTCGCCCCCCTCGCCGGAGCCGTCCGGCGCTCCTGTCCCGTCCGCCTTTCAACCCGCCTGAGCGCCCAGCGTTCCGGCCGTTCTCCCGTCCCCTCATGGAAGTCACACGCATCCGCGCCCTGCGCGGGCCCAATCTCTGGAGCCGCTGCACAGCCATCGAGGCCATCGTGCGGTGCTCCGGCCCCGAAAACGCGATCGAGCAGATGCCCGGCTTCGAGCCGCGCCTGCGCGCGCTGTTCCCGACCATCGGCGAGCTGCATCCGACGGTGCTCGGCCAGCCGCTGTCGCTGGCCCATGTGCTGGAAAACGCCACGCTGTCGCTGCAGGTGCAGGCCGGCTGCCAGGCCATGTTCGGGCACACCGCCGCGACGCCGGAGCACGGCGTCTACCAGGTCGCGGTGCAGTACACCGAGGAAGCGGTGGGGCGCCGCGCGATCGAGCTCGCCGCGCAGCTGATCGACGCCACGCTGGCGGGCAGCCGCTTCGACGCCGAGGCCGCCATCGCCGAACTGCGGGATCTCGACGAATCCGAGCGCCTGGGCCCGAGCACCGGCGCCATCGTCGAGGCCGGCACGGCGCGCGGCATTCCGTACCGCCGCCTCACGCGCGGCAGCCTGGTGCAGTTCGGCTGGGGCGCCAAGCAGCGCCGCATCCAGGCGGCGGAGGTCGACGCCACCAGCGGCGTGGCCGAATCGATCGCGCAGGACAAGGAGCTCACCAAGCAGCTGCTCAACGCCGCCGGCGTGCCGGTGCCGCTGGGCCGGCCGGTCGCGAGCGCCGAGGATGCCTGGGCGGCGGCCGGCGAGATCGGCCTGCCGGTGGTGATCAAGCCGCAGGACGGCAACCAGGGCAAGGGCGTGACGGTCAACATCACCACCCGCGAGCAGCTCGACGCAGCCTACGCTTCGGCCGCGACCCACGGCGAGGTGATGGTCGAGAAATTTCTGCCCGGCTTCGACTACCGCCTGCTGGTGGTGGGCGACCGGCTGGTGGCCGCCGCGCGGCGCGATCCCCCGCAGGTGATCGGCGACGGCGTTTCCACCGTCCGCGCGCTGGTCGATGCGGTCAACCTCGACCCTCGCCGCGGCGAGGGCCATGCCACCTCGCTGACCAAGATCCGGCTCGACGACATCGCGCTCGGGCGGCTGGAGGCGCAGGGCCTGGCGCCCGACAGCGTGCCGGCGCTCGGCCGGCGCGTCGTGCTGCGCAACAACGCCAATCTCTCGACCGGCGGCAGCGCCACCGACGTGACCGACACCGTGCACCCGGAAGTGGCGGCGCGCGCGGTCGATGCGGCGCAGATGGTGGGCCTGCACATCTGCGGCGTCGACCTGGTGTGCGAGAACGTGACGCACCCGCTGGAGGACCAGCATGGCGGCGTGGTCGAGGTCAACGCGGCGCCGGGGCTGCGCATGCACATCTCGCCTTCCTTCGGGCGCGGCCGCCCGGTCGGCGAGGCGGTGATGGACACCCTCTTCGCGCCCGGCGACGACGGCCGCATTCCGGTGGTGGCCGTCACCGGCACCAACGGCAAGACCACCACCGCGCGCCTCATCAACCACCTGCTGGTGGCCGCCGGCCTGCGCACCGGCATGACCAACACCGACGGCGTGTATGTGAACGGGCGCCAGACCGACAGCGGCGACTGCAGCGGCCCGAAGAGCGCGCGCAACGTGCTGCTGCACCCCGAGGTCGACGCGGCGGTGTTCGAGGTGGCGCGCGGCGGCGTGCTGCGGGAGGGCCTGGGCTTCGACCGCTGCGAGGTGGCGGTCGTCACCAACATCGGCAGCGGCGACCACCTGGGCCTGAACTTCATCACCACGGTGGAGGACCTGGCGGTGCTCAAGCGCGTGATCGTGCGCAACGTGGCGCCCACCGGCTGCGCCGTGCTCAACGCGACCGACCCGAACGTGTCGGCGATGGCGCCGGCCTGCCCGGGCAGCGTGATCTTCTTCGGCGCCGACCGCCAGCACCCGGTGATGGCGATGCACCGGGCGCGGGGCAAGCGCACCGTCTACGTCGACGGCGACGCGCTGGTGGCGGCCGAGGGCGCCTGGCGCGAGCGCGTGGCACTGCGCGACGTGCCCCTCACGCGCGGCGGCACCATCGGCTTCCAGATCGACAACGTGATGGCCTCAGTGGCGGCGGCCTGGGCGCTCGGCCTGCACTGGGACACCATCCGGCGCGGCCTGGCCACTTTCAAGAACGACGCGGCCGGCGTGCCGGGCCGCTTCAACGTGATGGAGTACCGCGGCGCCACCGTGATCGCCGACTACGGCCACAACACCGACGCCATGCGGGCGCTGGTGGCGGCCGTGGACACCCTGCCGGGCAACCGGCGCTCGGTGGTCATCAGCGGTGCCGGCGACCGGCGCGACTGCGATATCCGCGACCAGACCGCGATCCTCGGCGATGCCTTCGACGACGTGATCCTCTACCAGGACGCGGCGCAGCGCGGCCGCGCCGACGGCGAGGTCATGGGGCTGCTGCGCCAGGGCCTGGCAGGCGCCCGGCGCACCC
>JAQGLP010000054.1 GCA_028292835.1 Variovorax sp. | reverse complement strand
TACCTGGCCTTGAACTTGTCCTGCAGATCCTTCCTCGCGAACAGATCGGCGCGAAACCAGTAGAGGTTGGCGAACTGCTGGTCGGGCAACTGGTACATCTTGCCGTCGGGCGCCGTGGTGAAGCTGGTGCCGATGAAGTCCTTCAGGTCGAGCCCCGGGTTGGTGTAGTCCTTCCACGGCCCGGCCATCTGGTCGGTGAGCGCCAGCGCGGTGCCGTAGCGGTAGTGCGTGCCGATGTGGTCGGAGTCGTTGATCCAGCCGTCGTAGATCGACTTGCCCGACTGCATCGAGGTCTGCAGCTTCTCGACCACGTCGCCCTCCTGGATGATGTCGTGCTTGACCTTGATGCCGGTGATCTCCTCGAACGCCTTGGCCAGCGTCTTGGATTCGTACTCGTGCACGGTGAGCGTCTCGGACACCACCGCGATCTCCTTGACCCCCTTGCCCTGGAGCTTCCTGGCGGCGTCCATGAACCATTTCATCTCCGCCATCTGCTGGTCCTTGCTCAGGGTCGAGGGCTGGAACTCGCTGTCGATCCATTTCCTGGCCTCGGCCTCCCCGGCCCACGATGCGTGCGCGGCGCACAGGGCAGCGGCCGCAGCCAGCGCGGTATAGCGCAATTTCATGACGTGTCTCCTCGGTTTTGCGCGCCCCAAAGGCTGAATCTTGATCGGCTTCAGGGCAGCGAAAAGCCGGATTCGTCCATCTTCTTACCGCCCGGCTCAACCCTTGCGCATGACCAGTGCCAGCGCGAGCATCGACAGGCCCAGGCCGATCCAGATCGAAGGCTCGGCCTCCAGGCTCATCCACTCCTGAAACTTGCCCGCCAGGCCGACGAAAGCAAGGTTGATGTAGGCTGCCGTCAGCAGCCCGATGAAGAGCCGGTCGCCGCGTGTGGTCTCGATGGGCAACCAGCCGCGGCGCGGCATGGTGGGCGACTTGAGTTCCCACACGGTCATGCCCACGAGCATCAGCCCGATGCAGGTGAAGAACACCGCCACCGGCGTGGTCCAGGCCATCCAACTCAGCATGTGAACTCCCTCGGGTTGACGTCGCCCGTGAATACGGCACTTCCGTGCGACGTCGCATTGCTTGGCCCGCCAGGGGGTGCAAGGCGTGACATCACACCCGCCCCATGGCGAAGCCCTTGGCGATGTAGTGCCGCACGAACCAGATCACGATGGCGCCCGGCACGATGGTCAGCACACCGGCGGCGGCCAGCGTGGCCCAGTCCATGCCCGCGGCGCTGACCGTGCGCGTCATGATCGCAACGATCGGCTTGGCGTTGACGCTGGTGAGCGTGCGCGCCAGCAGCAGCTCGACCCAGCTGAACATGAAGCAGAAGAACGCCGCCACGCCCACGCCCGCCTTGATGAGCGGCAGGAAGATGGTCAGGAAAAACCGCGGGAACGAATAGCCGTCGATGTAGGCCGTCTCGTCGATCTCGCGCGGAATGCCGCTCATGAAGCCTTCCAGGATCCATACGGCCAGCGGCACGTTGAACAGCAGGTGCGCCAGCGCGACGCCCAGATGCGTGTCCATCAGGCCGACCGTGGTGTAGAGCTGGAAGAACGGCAGCAGGAACACGGCCGGTGGCGTCATGCGGTTGGTCAGCAGCCAGAAGAACACGTGCTTGTCGCCCAGGAAGCTGTAGCGCGAGAACGCGTAGGCCGCGGGCAGCGCCACGGTCAGCGAGATCACCGTGTTGATGACGACGTAGACGAGGCTGTTGATGTAGCCGGAGTACCACGCCGGATCGGTGAAGATGGTGTGGTAGTTGGCCCAGGTGAAATGCCGCGGGAAAAACGCGAAGCTCGAGACGATTTCCTCGTTTGTCTTGAAGCTCATGTTGATCATCCAGTAGATGGGCAACAGGGCAAACACGATGTAGAGCAGCAGGAAGATGCTGCGTTTGTGGAAGCGTTTATCCATGGCGCACCCGGCTCATTGTTCGGCCTCCACGGCCTGCGTGCCGACGCGCTGCATCCAGTTGTAGAGGATGAAGCACAGCAGCAGGATAATCAGGAAGTAGATCAGCGAGAAGGCGGCGGCCGGTCCGAGGTCGAACTGCCCGACGGCTTTCTGCGTGAGGTACTGGCTCAGGAAGGTGGTGGCGTTGCCGGGCCCTCCGCCGGTCAGCACGAAAGGCTCCGTGTAGATCATGAAGCTGTCCATGAAGCGCAGCAGCACCGCGATCATCAGCACGCCGCGCATCTTGGGCAGCTGGATGTAGCGGAACACCGCGAATTTGGTGGCGCCGTCGATGCGGGCCGCCTGGTAGTAGGCATCCGGAATGGAGCGCAGCCCGGCGTAGCCCAGCAGCGCCACCAGGGGTGTCCAGTGCCACACGTCCATCACGAGCACCGTCAGCCAGGCATGGGTGGCGTTGCCGGTGTAGCTGTAGTCGATGCCGAGTCTCTGCAGCGTATAGCCCAGCAGCCCGATGTCGGCGCGCCCGTAGATCTGCCAGATGGTGCCCACCACGTTCCACGGGATCAGGAGCGAGAGCGCGACGATCACCAGCACCGCCGAGGCCTTCCATCCCGCGGCCGGCATCGACAGCGCCAGCAGGATGCCCAGCGGAATTTCGACCGCGAGCACGGCGAACGAGAAGCCGAGCTGGCGCAGCAGTGCCTCATGCAGTTCGCCATCGCGCATGACCGAGGCGAACCATTCGGTGCCGACAAAAACGCGCCGCTCGGGCGAGATGATGTCCTGCACCGAATAGTTCACCACCGTCATCAGCGGCACGATGGCCGAAAACGCCACGCAGACCAGCACCGGCAGGATCAGCCACCAGGCGCGCTGGTTGACGGGTTTGGTGGTGCTCACGCGACACGCTCCTCGTTTTGGTAGTAGCAGGTGTGCGGACCCAGGATCTGCAGCCAGACCGGCTCTCCCGCGTCAGGCAGCGGCGTGTCGGGCGGCAGCCGGACTTTCATGACGGTGTCTTCCACCCTGGCACTCAGCATCACGTGCGTTCCGACATCCTGCGCCTGCGTCACCACCGCCGCGACGGCGCCCGGCATGCGGGGCGCCACCACCGCCACGTATTCGGGACGGATGCCGATCCTGAGCGCTCCCTCGGGCAGGTCGCGCGACGCGACGAATGGTGTCCCGGCGATCTCCAGGCGCCCCATGCTGTGGAACGCCCCGAGGAAATTCATGCCCGGCGACCCGATGAAGTGGCCGACGAACGTGTGCGCGGGCCGCTCGAACAGCTCCTCGGCGCTGCCGATCTGCACGGCCCTGCCGCGCGTCATGACTACCACCTCCTCCGCGAAGGTCAGGGCCTCGACCTGGTCGTGCGTGACATAGATCAACGTGAGCTTGAGCTCGCGATGGATTTCCTTCAGCTTGCGCCGCAACTGCCACTTGAGGTGCGGATCGATCACCGTCAGCGGCTCGTCGAACAGCACGGCCGACACGTCCTGGCGCACCAGGCCACGCCCGAGCGAAATCTTCTGCTTGGCGTCGGCCGCCAGACCGGCCGCGCGCTGGTTCAGCTGGCCGCTCAGGTCGAGCATCTCGGCGATCTTGCCGACGCGCTTTCGGATCTGGTCCTCCGGCACCTTGCGGTTGCGCAGTGGGAAGGCCAGGTTCTCCGCCACTGTCATGGTGTCGTAGATCACCGGGAACTGGAACACCTGCGCGATGTTGCGTTCCTGCGGCGTGGCGCGCGTCATGTCGCAGCCGTCGAAAGTGACGTGGCCCTGCGAGGGCCTCACCAAGCCGGAGATGATGTTGAGCATGGTGGTCTTGCCGCAACCCGAAGGCCCCAGCAAGGCATAGGCTCCCCCATCGCGAAAGCTCATTTTCAACGGCAGCAGCGCATAGTCGCTGTCGTGCACCGGGTCCGGCCGGTAGGCATGCGCGAGGTCGAGTTCGATGCGGGCCATGTCAGGTCCTCCGCCGCCGCACGGGCGCGAGCGCGAGCTGGCCCGCCGCATCGAAGACATAGGCCTGCGCGGCGCTGCAATAGAGCGTGACGGCCGCGTTCAGCTCGAAGCGGTGCACG
>JAQGLP010000049.1 GCA_028292835.1 Variovorax sp. | reverse complement strand
CGCTGGATCGAGCACTCGCGCTCGCCCAGGTGGATGATGCGGCCATGGGCGTCGCCGAAGACCTGCACTTCAATGTGACGCGGTCGCTCGACGAAGCGTTCGGCGAACAGGCGTCCGTCGCCGAAGTAACGCTGGCTCTCGCCGCGCGCGATGCCGATGGCCGCCGCCAGGTCCTCCTCGCGGCGCACGATCTGCATGCCTTTGCCGCCCCCGCCCGCCGCGCCCTTGATCAGGAGCGGAAAGCCGATACCGCGCGCACGGTCGGCAAAGGTCGCGGGGTCGTCCGCCTCGTCGGCCGAAGGCGTGACCGGCACGTCGTGCTGGACGGCGAAATGGCGCGCACTGATCTTGTCGCCCATCAGTTCGATCGTCTCCGCCGAGGGGCCGACGAAGATCAGGCCCGCGTCGGTCACGGCCTTTGCGAAGGCGGCATTCTCCGAGAGGAAACCGTAGCCTGGGTGGACCGCGTCGCAGCCGCACTCGCGCGCGGCCCGGATCATGGCCTGAGCATCCAGCCAGGCCGAGACCGGTGGCTCGCCGAAGACCTCGACCGTCTCGGTGGCCGCGAGCAACGCAGGGCCGGCGGCATCCTTGCGGTGCCAGGGCACGACGGTCTCGATGCCGAGGCGGCCCGCGGTGCGCACAATGCGCAGCGCGATCTCGGCGCGGTTGGCGATGAAGAGCTTGTGGATGGGGGTCATGGAGCGTCTTTGCGCCGTCTGGCAGCGCGGGCGGCAGACACGGGTGCTACAGGTGCAAGACCTGCGGCCACGATTTGTTCGAGCCGCGCGAGCCGGCGTTCGAGCACGCCGCGCGTGCGCGAGGCACCCAACGCAGCCGACGCGGCGGGTTGCGTCGCTCCGGCCTCGTCGCAGCACGGCGCCAGTACGCCGCGCAGCAGCATTGCGGTGTAACGATCGGCTGTAGCCTCGACATCGATGGTGCCGCGGCCGTAAAGCAGCGACCACATTCGGTGCTCGATGCCGCCGTAGACCATGCTGCGGACCGTCTCCACATCCGTGTCGGGGGGCAATTCACCCTCGTCCATCGCCTCGCGCACCGTGCGCAGCAGGAAGGAGGTGTAGCGAACCTGCAGGTCGTGCAGCACCGACTTGAAGTACTCCGGGCTGGTGCGCACCTCGTGCAGCACGATGCGCGAGAGGCTCGGCTCTTCTACATAGACGCGCAGGTGCCGCCACACCAGGAAGCGAAGCCGGCTGCGCAGGCCCTCGATGCGCGAGAAGCTGTCGGCCATGTCCCGGATCAGCGGCTCGTACATGCCGCGCAGCACCTCGTTGAGCAGGTCGCGCTTGGTCGGGAAATAGGCGTAGACCAGGCCTTCGACGACGCCCACGCGGGCGGCAATCTCGCTGACCGACGAGCGCTCGAATCCCTTTTCGAGGAACACCTCGCGCGCTGCGGACAGGATCTCGGCCGCGCGGCGCAGGCGGCGCGGTGTCTGCTTGCCGGCGGCGATGGGCGTGACCTTCTCCGGCATTTTGGCCGAGAGCGGCGCCGCGCGGTTGGGCACTGCGGTGCCGGCCGCCGCCTTCACGGACACGCTTCGTTGGGTGGGTGTCTTGACAGTGGATTTCATGAAAGGTCTTGCAGCAAACTGTCCGGCACGTCGACTTCCAGGTCGAGCAGCATCTGGGCCAGCGCCTTGCCTTGCGGGTCGTAACGCAGCGACGCGACGCCGCCGCCCCCAAGCGCGTTCTGCAGTGTGAAGTTGAGCGCGTGGAAGCCCGGCAGCGTATACCGGGTAACGTGGCCCTTGCACACATGCGCAAAGTAGCGCGCCACGGTGTCGGCGTCGAGCACGCGCAACAGCAGCGCATAAGCCTGGGGCGAGCGGGCGATCACGCCGATGTTGGCCATGTCGCCCTTGTCGCCGCTACGCGCGTGGGCAATGCGAATCAGGGGGACGCGCCGGGCGTCCTCCCTGGCCGGCTCCAGCGCTGATCCATGGGACGGCCCGGTCGCGGCCAAGGCGTCCGGCACGGTGCTGCCAGCCACTTGCGAGACCTGCGCCTCTGCGAAGGGCAGCAGTTTTCCGTCAATGCTGACCCGCGCCTGCACCGTCGCACGGTCCACCAGCAGGGAGAACAGGCGCACGACCGGCGACGGCGACGGCCGCCCCGCGGCAAAGCCGGTGATGCCCTGCGCCATTGCCGTCGCGGACGGTGCGAACTCGCGCGCTAGCAACTCCAGCGCCGCGCGTGAATCATGCCGTGCCGCCAGCTTGAGAATGACCTCCCGGCTGTGCTGCGTGCGTGCGTGCGGGCCATAGGTGCTCTCCGCGCCCAGCACCTCGATGCTGGTCTCGCCGAAGTCCGTCAGGCCGCGCTCCGCCATCAGGCGTCGGCAGCGCGAAAGAATCGCCTCGCCGACGCGCCTCGCCTTCTGCGCCGCGGCGCCTCCCCCGATCATCAAAGTTCCCAACAGGCGCCAGCCATCCGCGTACGTGGCGCTGGCCTTGTAGGCGGCAGGTGCAGGGCGGCCGAGCGCGCCGCTCACGCGCACGCGGTCAGGCCCTTCCTGCTCCAGCCGCACCTGCGAGAAGTCGCAGACCACGTCGGGCAGCAGGTAGGCGCGCGGGTCTCCGATCTCGTAGACGATCTGCTCGGCCGTTGTCGCCGGGATCACCAGCCCGCCCATGCCCGGCGGCTTGGTCAGGATGAAACTCTGTCCGTCGGCTGCGCATTCGACGATCGGGAAACCCATGTCGTCCCAGCCGGGCACCTGCTCCCAGTCGGTGAAGATGCCGCCGGTCGCCTGTACGCCGCATTCGATCAGGTGGCCGGCCAGGCTGCCGGTGGCGAGCCGGTCCCAGTCCTGCCAGCCCCAGCCGAAGGCGTGCACCAGCGGCGCCAGCGTGACAGCACTGTCGACCACGCGGCCGGTGATCACGATGTCGGCACCGGCCGCGAGCGCGGCGACAATCGGCTGCGCACCAAGGTAGGCGTTGATGCCGAGCAGGCTGTCCGGCATGGGTGCGCCACTGAACATCTCACGCGTGCCTGCTTCGCGCAGTGCGCTGGCCTGGCTGGACAGGTCGTCGCCCTCCACCACCGCGATGCGCAAGTCGATGCCTTGAGCATCGAGTTCCTTCCTTAATGCGTCGCGGCAGGCGGCGGGGTTCACACCGCCCGCGTTCGACACCACGCGGATGCCGCGCGAGCGCAACTCGGGCGCCAGCGCCGCCACGACACGCACAAAGTCCGGCGCATAGCCGGCGTCGGCCGACTTGGCCTTGGCGCGCGCCAGTAGGGACATCGTGATTTCGGCGAGAAAGTCGAAGACGACGTATTCGACCTCTCCGTGCCGCACGAGCTGCGCGGCACCGCCTTCCGAATCGCCCCAGAAGCCGCTGGCGCATCCAATGCGCAGCGGGCGGGTCCGACGATCGCTCGACCGGGTCATCGCCACCTCAGCGTCCAGGCCAGACCGGCATGCGGCGTTCGGCAAAGGCCTTCATGCCTTCGCGCGTGTCTTCGCTCTGGGAAAGCACGGGCAGAATGGCCTGCGCGAGGTTCAGCGCGTCGGCGAAGGAAAGATCGGTGATCGCCCCAATCGCGCGGCGACCGATACGCAAAGCGACCGGTGAGTTGGCCGCGAGCTTCGCCACCATGTCGTCGACTGCGGCATCAAGCTGTCCGGCCGGCACCACGCGGTTCACGATGTCGAAGCGCTCGGCGTCCGCCGCCGTGAAGCGATGCGCGAAAAAGCACATTTCCAGAAGTCGCCGACGCGGTATGACACGCATCAGCAGCGGCAGGATCATCATCGGAAACACCCCTACCCTGGCTTCGGTCGTGCCAAACATCGCGCCCTCGGTCGCGACGGCGAAGTCGCAGGCGCAGACCAGACCCAGCCCGCCGCCGAAGGCGCCGCCATTGACGCGCGCGATGATCGGCACGTTGCAGCGGTCGAGCGCACGGAACAGCTCGGCCACCGGGTTGTCGAAGCGACCCGGCTCCAGGGCGAAAGGCGAGCCATCGGCAGTGGGCTTTAACTGGCCGCCGGCGCAAAACGTCTTGTCGCCCGCGCCGGTGAGCACGACGGCGCGCACTCCTTCCATCGCCTCGACCTGCCGGAGCGCTTCGGTGAGTTCGGCCATCACCGCGTCGGTCATGGTGTTGTGGGCCGCGGCCCGGTCGATGGTGATGCGGCAGGCGGCGCCGTGGCGCTCGACCTTCACCTGCGCGCGTTCGGTCGCATCGCTCATGGCTGCTCCCCGTTCCTGGTCGATAGGTCGGCAAAGGTGACCGGCGGCTGGTATTGCGGAAAGCCGTTGAACGGAAAGCTGTGCGCGGCCGGTTCGAGCTTCCAGGTCGGCCGAGCGGTCGGCACGCCACCGTCGACGCGGATCACGGCACCGTTGATGAAGCCTGCCGCCTCCGAGAGCAGATACACCACGGCCGATGACAGCTCGGCCTCGGTGCCGAAGCGCTGCAGGGGCACCTTGTGACGCAGGCCACGCAGCACGTTGCGGTAGTCCTCGTCATAGGTGTCGATGCCGGCCGAGGCGATCCAGCCCGGCGCGACGGCGTTGACGCGCACGCCCGCGTGTCCCCACTCGCAGGCAGCGGTCTCGGTCAGCGTAAGCACTCCGCCACGCGCCGCGCCCGAATGTCCCATGCCCGGCAGGCCGCCCCAGATGTCGGCCAGCATGTTGACGATGCTGCCGCCGTGGGCCTCCATCCACTGCACGAAGCATTCGCGCGAGAACAGGAAAGTGCCGTGCAGGTTGTTGCGCACCACCGCGTCCCAGCCCTTGAGGGAAATGTCGCGCAGCTTGGCCGGAAACTGGCCGCCAGCGCAGTTGAAAAGCCCGTCGATCCGCCCCTGCGCCTTGATCACCTCGGCCACCGTGGCTTTGACGGCCGCCTCGTCCCGGATGTCGCAGCAATGCCTGGTGACGTCGCCCGCACGCTCTGGGTAGATAGCGGCAATCTCCGCCGCCACGGCGTCGAGCTTGGGCATCTGCCGACCCACGAGCGCGAGGTGCGCGCCGAGACTGGCGAGTTCGTGTGCTGTGCAGCGCCCGAGGCCGCTGCCGCCGCCCGTGACGACGACGGTGCGACCATCGAACAGTCCGGCGCGAAAAGCCGAGCGGTAGCGTTCGGTGCTGGCGGGATGAGGAGCTTCGGTCGGCATCTGCATCGGCGTGGGTGGCGGGTTGATCTGAGGGGTCAAAATCTTTTCAGTAGGCGACGAAGTCGGTCAGCGCCTTCACGGTTCCGCTCTGCGGGTCGGTCTGGAACAGCTTGATCGGCATCACGGCCTGGCCTTTGGGGTTGTCGAAGGAGATCGGGCCGCTCAGACCGCCGACTTTGAAGTCGTGGAGCTTGTCGAGCTGCGCGATCACGCAGGTGCGCGTCACGTTGGCGCCGCAGCGGCGCACGCCCTCGGCGAAGACCTTCGTGCCGACATAGCCGCTCACGGTGTAGCGGTTGAAGTTGGCGTAATCGTCGGCACTCAGGTACTTCTTGGCCAGCGTCATGAGTGCGACGCCGGCGGGGTCGTAGTTGGAGGCGTAGTAGTCGGGAATCAGGTACTGGTAGCCCGAAGGCGCCGCGAGCTTGACCGCGGCGGGCAACTGCCCGGCCCACAGCGTGCCCAGCGTCACGTCCATGTCGAGGCGACGCAGCTCCGACATGATCGACGCCGATTCGGTCGTGAGCGTGCCGAGGTAGATGGCGTTAGCGCCCTTGTCCTTCAGCGTGAGCACCTCGGCCGAGAAGTCCTTGGCGCCACGTTTGAAGGAAATCTCGGCCACGCTCGTGAGCCCGAACTCCTTGACCGCCTTCCGGTAGCCGGACAGCAGCGCCTTGCCGAAGTCGTCGTCCTGGTAGAGGATGCCGAACTTGGCATCCTTCTTGTTCATCTTCTCGGCCATGTAGCGAATCGGCACGTAGCCGGCATAGTCGTAGTCGGGGCCGATCATGAACACGTTGGGCCGGCGCGGCGATACCACCGCCGGATTCGGCGCCATGTGCACGATGGTCGGGATCTTGGCCTCCTCGATGGCAGGCAGCATCGCCACCATGTGCGAGCTGCCGGTGGTGCCGGTGATAGCGAACACCTTGTCGGTGTCGATCAGCTTCTTTACCGCCGACACCGAGCGCGACGGCACATAGCCGTCGTCTTCATAGATGGCGCGCAGCTTGCGGCCGTTGATGCCGCCGGCCGCGTTGATCTCCGCGATGGCGAGCTTCGAGCCCGCCGCTCCGGCCTTTCCGATCAGCGATGCTGGCCCGGACATCGGCTGCACCTCCCCGAGGAGGATCTCGGTGGCGGTGACGCCGACGTCCTGCGCCTGAGCGCCCAAAACGGTGACCAGCACACCGAGCGTGACGGCCGCTGCGGAGCGTGCAAAACGGCGCGCCACCCTTGTCTTGTCCTGCCTGCCCATCTTTGTCTCCTGTTATGAACGCCGGCGCCGGACGATTCCGCGCCATACGCCGCCTGTTTCGGCACTGCCTTGTCCTGTGCTTGCACTGACCATCGAAAGCGTCGGTGTCATAGGGCTTCTCGATTCGACTGTTCCCATGCCCATCACTGAGAAAGGGGCCACTGCACCCAGAAGCGCTTGGCTTTGCGCCAGATGCCGGCCAGCCCTTCGGGTTCGAGTCGCAGAAAGAGCAGGATCACGACGCCGTACATCAGTCCTTTGACCTCGTAGATCCGGTCGGCCATGAGCGTGCGGAAGCTGTCGCCTGCCGCCTCGAAGGCGACATTCAGCAGTTCCGGCAGCAGCAGGATCAGCGCCGCACCGAGGATGGCCCCATGGATGCGTCCCATGCCGCCCACGATGACCATCGCCAGCGCCTCGATGCTGATCAGAACGCTGAATGTGTCGACGTTGACGAAGCGCGTCTGCAACGCAACGAGCGCGCCCGCCACGCCCGTATAGAACGCGCTCACCTCGAAAGCCAGCAGCTTGTAGCGCATGAGGTCGATGCCCATGGCGCGCGCGGCAATGTCGTGGTCACGCAGCGCGAGCCAAGCCCGCCCGATGCGCGTGCGCATCAGGTTGAGCGTGATGAAGATGAAGAGCACCAGGAACGCCAGCGCCGCGTAGTAGAAACGCTGATCGCCCTTGAACGAAAAGCCCAGCACGCTGAGAGTCTCCACCGGCATGCCTGCCGAGCCGCGCGTAAGGCCTTCCGCAAACAGCACAACGTGGCGCACGATGAAGGTAAAAGCCAGCGTGGTGATGGCGAGGTACAGCCCCTTGAGCCGCAGCGAGGGAACCCCGACGCTGAGGCTGGCGAGCGCGGCGACCAGCCCGGCGAGCGGTATCGCCAGCAGTGTCGGCACCTGATAGTCGGTGGTGAGGATGGCCTGCGCGTAGGCACCGATCAGCAGGAAGCCCGCGTGCCCTAGCGAGATCTGCCCCGCCACGCCCGACAGCAGGTTGAGGCCAAGCACGCCGATCGAGACCACGAAGATGCTGGTCAGCATGTTGAGCCCGTGGGCGCCGAACCACGCGGGCGCCAGCACCAGCAGCACGAGCCCGGCAAAGGCCCACCCCCAGGTGGCGCGCTGGTTCGCCAGGGCGACCAGGCCGGCGTAGGAGGTCTGGTAGGTACGGCTTTGCATCAGACTCGCTCGATCTCTCGTTGGCCGAAAAGGCCGTAGGGTTTGACCATCAGCACCACGATGATCAGCACGAAGCCGGCGATCTCCTTGAGGCCGCGGCCCAGGTAGCCGCCCGCCAGGTTTTCGAACACGCCAATCACCAGCCCGCCGAAGGCGCCGCCGATGACTGAATCCAGGCCGCCCAGGATGGTGGCCGGGAAACCACGCAGTCCCATCTGCGAAATCTCGGGCTCCAGGCTGAACATCAGGCAGAAGGCCAGCCCGGCGAAGGCGGCGAACACCGCCGACAGCGCCCAGGCAACGGCGCTGATGCGCTTGACATTGATGCCCATCAGGAGCGCCGTGGTCTCGTTGTTGGACGTGGCCCGCATGGCGATGCCGATGCGCGAGCGCGAGAAGAAGACCCACATCGCCAGGCACAGCAGTGCGAGCGACACCAGCGCGAAGACCTGTCCCGGATAGAGCGCCAGCCCTGCGAAGCGCAGCACCGTGTTGCCGAAGGGCCGCGGAAAGGCGGTGGGTTCCACGCCCCAGATCAGGATCACGGTCGAGCGAATCACGACCGCGAGGCCGATGGTCACCATCACGCGCGAGAACATGGGCTCGCCCAGCATCGGGCGAATGAAAATGCGTTCGATCGCGAGGCCCAGCAACACCGACACCGCCAGCACGCAGGCCAGCAGCGCCCCGAAACCGATCCCCGGAATGGTCGCCAGGCTGAAGCTGATGTAGGCGATGAGCATCATCACCTCGCCCTGCGCGAAGTTCACCATGCCGGTCGCGCGGTTGACGATGGCGAAGCCCATGGCGACCAGACCGTAGAGCGTGCCGATGACCAGGCCGGAGGTGACGAGGTTCAGGAAATAGTTCATCAGGCCACTTCTTTCGCAGGTCCGTAGATGTGCGCGACCTCGGCCGCGAACTTCTGCTCGATGACGCGCCGGCGCACCTTCATGGTGGCGGTGAGCTCGCCGTCGTCGTGGTCGAGTTGCTTGCGCAGCAAGGCGAACTTGCGGATGCTCTCCACGCGGGAGAAGCGCTCGTTGACACGCTTCACGTCTTCGGCGATGAGCTCGCGCACTGCGTCGAGCCGGGCCAGCGTCTCGTAGGTCGTGTAGGCAATGCCGCGCTCTTG
>JAQGLP010000035.1 GCA_028292835.1 Variovorax sp. | reverse complement strand
CGTGCTCAAGAACGCCCGGTGGGTCGGCAACCCGCTGCGCGACGCGTTCTTGTCGCAGCCCGATCCGGCCGCGCGCTTTGCCGGGCGCAGCGGCCCGCTGCGGCTGCTGGTGGTCGGCGGCAGCCTGGGCGCACGGGCGCTCAACACGGTGGTGCCGCAGGCGCTGGCGCTGATGGCGCCCGGCGAGCGGCCGATCGTCGTGCACCAGAGCGGCGCCAAACAGATCGACGAACTGCGCGCCAACTATGCCGCCGCCGGCGTCGAGGCCGAGCTGACCCCCTTCATCGACGACACCGCCCGCGCCTACGCCACGGCCGACCTGATCGTCGCGCGCGCCGGCGCCAGCACCGTGACCGAGCTGGCTGCGGTGGGGGCCGCCGCGCTGTTCGTGCCGTTTCCGTCGGCGGTGGACGACCACCAGACCACCAACGCGCATTTCCTGGTCGACGCGGGTGGCGGCTGGCTGGTGCCCCAAGCCGAGTTCACGCCCGAGCTGCTGGCCAATTTGCTACAAAAAACAGAGCGTCCGGCGTTGATGGAGCGGGCGCTGAGGGCCAAAATGATGCAAAAAACGGAAG
This sequence comes from Variovorax sp., assembly GCA_028292835.1. Taxonomy (GTDB): domain Bacteria; phylum Pseudomonadota; class Gammaproteobacteria; order Burkholderiales; family Burkholderiaceae_C; genus Variovorax. The sequence goes on along the minus strand of JAQGLP010000035.1, from coordinate 3,744 downwards.
CGGTCGACGAGGTCGTGCGTACGTGCGAGGAACTGGTAAAAAAATGAAGCACGCGATTCACCCTGTTCATGTCGTTGCGTCCCAACGGGATGCCGGCGCCGGCCGGCCGGTGGGCGGAGGCCGCGCATGAAGCACGCCATCCACCACATCCATTTCGTCGGCATCGGCGGCGCGGGCATGAGCGGCATCGCCGAGGTGCTGTTCAACCTGGGCTACCGCATCTCGGGCTCCGACCTGGCCGACAGCGCGACGCTCAGGCGCCTGAAGGACCTGGGCATCAAGACCTGCATCGGCCACCAGGCCGCGCACATCGACGGCGCCGACGCGGTCGTCACCTCGACCGCCGTGCAGCCGGGCAACCCCGAGGTCGTCGCGGCGCGCGAAAAGAAGATCCCGGTGGTGCCGCGCGCGGTCATGCTGGCCGAGCTGATGCGGCTCAAGCAGGGCATCGCCATCGCCGGCACGCACGGCAAGACCACCACCACCAGCTTGGTGGCGAGCGTGCTGGCGGCGGCCGGGCTCGACCCGACCTTCGTGATCGGCGGGCGTTTGAACAGCGCCGGCGCCAACGCGCGTCTGGGCAGCGGCGACTACATCGTGGTCGAGGCCGACGAGTCGGACGCGTCGTTCCTGAACCTGTTGCCGGTGATGGCGGTGGTCACCAACATCGATGCCGACCACATGGAGACCTACGGGCACGACTTCGCGCGGCTGAAGGGCGCCTTCGTCGAGTTCCTGCACCGCATGCCGTTCTACGGCACGGCCATCCTGTGCACCGACGACCCGGCGGTGCGCGACATCGTGGCCGAGGTCACCTGCCCGGTCACGAGCTACGGCTTCGGCGAGGATGCCCAGGTGCGCGCCATCGGCGTGCGTGCGGTCGGCGCGCAGATGCATTTCACGGTCCAGCGGCGCAACGGCGTCACGCTGCCCGACCTGCCCGTGGTGCTGAACCTGCCCGGCGCGCACAACGTGCTGAACGCGCTCGCGGTGATCGCCGTGGCGGTCGAGCTCAACGTGCCGGACGAGGCCGTGCAGCGCGGGCTGGCCGAGTTCAAGGGCGTGGGGCGGCGCTTTCAGCGGTACGGCGACGTGGCGCTGCCCGCCGCTGGCGCCCGTGCCGGCGATCCTCCGGTGGCCGCGGGCCTGCTGCAGGCTCTGGGCCATTTCACGCTGATCGAGGACTACGGCCACCACCCGGTCGAGATGGCGGCCACCATCGCGGCGGCACGCGGCGCCTTTCCGGGGCGGCGCCTGGCGCTGGCGTTCCAGCCGCACCGCTACACCCGCACGCGCGACTGCTTCGAGGATTTCGTCAAGGTGCTGGGGCAGGCCGACGCGGTGCTGCTGGGCGAGGTCTACGCCGCCGGCGAGGCGCCGATCGTGGCCGCCGACGGCCGATCGCTGGCGCGCGCGCTGCGCGTGGCGGGCAAGGTCGAGCCGGTGTTCGTCGACGAAATCGCCGACATGCCGCAGGCCATTCTGGACAACGCGCGCGACGGCGACGTGGTGATCTGCATGGGCGCCGGCTCGATTGGCACGGTGCCTGCGAAAGTTGTCGAATTCGGCGCCGCGATGCTACAAAATACAGAGCGCGAAACGCATGAGGAGCAAGCGCTGTGAGCCATTTCGATTCAAACCTTCCAGCCGCCATAGGCAAGGTCGCGGTGCTGCTCGGCGGCCGCTCGGCCGAGCGCGAGATCTCGATCCTGTCGGGCGGCGGCGTGCTGGGCGCATTGCGCGCGCGCGGGGTCGATGCGCACGCCTTCGATCCGGCCGAGCGCGACCTGGTGGAACTCCGGCGGGAAGGCTTCGCGCGCTGCTTCGTGGCGCTGCACGGCCGCCACGGCGAGGACGGCACGGTGCAGGGGGCGCTGGAGCTGCTGGGCATTCCCTACACTGGCTCGGGCGTGATGGCTTCCAGCGTCGCGATGGACAAGGTCATGACCAAGCGCCTGTGGCAGGCCGATGGCCTGCCGACGCCGCGCTTCGTGCGGCTGGCGGCCGACCAGCAAAGCCCGGAGCAGGTCGCCGCGGTGCCCGAGGTGCTGGGGTTGCCGCTGATCGTGAAGCCGCCGCGCGAGGGCTCGTCCATCGGCGTCACCAAGGTGGCCAAGGCGGGGCAGATGCACGACGCCGTGGCGCTGGCGGTGCGCTACGACGCCGACGTGCTGTGCGAGGAGTTCATCGAGGGCGAGGAAGTCACCTGCGCGGTGCTCGGCCAGGGGCTTGACGCCCACGCGCTGCCCGTGGTGCGCATCGCCGCGCCCGGGGGCGCCTACGACTACCAGAACAAATACTTCACCGACGACGTCCAGTACCACTGCCCGAGCGGCCTGCCCGAGGCCGAGGAGCGCGAGATCCAGCGCTTGTCGCTGGCCGCCTACCGCACGCTCGGCTGCCGCGGCTGGGGCCGTGCCGACCTGATGATTCGCGCCGGCGACCGCCGGCCCTTCCTGCTGGAGATGAACACCTCGCCCGGCATGACCAGCCATTCGCTGGTGCCGATGTCGGCGCGCGCCGCCGGCATCGACTACGAGTCGCTGTGCCTGCGCGTGCTGGCCACGGCCGCGCTCGACACCGAGGCTGCCGCGCTGGTGGTCGCTGGACCCGGCGCGGCGGCATCGCTGCAGGGCTGGATGGCGCTATGAACACCGCCGCCACGCCCGCCCTGCCGATCGACGTCCGGCTCATGAACATCACCGCGACGCTGCTGTTCGCGCTGTGCCTGGTCATGACGCTGGCGGCGGCGGGCTGGTGGGTGCTGCGGCAGCCGTTCTTTCCGCTGGCGGCCATCCTGGTGGACGGCGAGGTGACGCACAGCAGCGTGGTCACGCTGCGCGCCAACGTGGCGCCGCGGCTGGCGGGCAACTTCTTCACGGTCGATCTGGCGAACGCGCGCCTGGCGTTCCAGTCGGTGCCCTGGGTGCGCCGGGCGGTGGTGCGCCGCGAGTTCCCCGACAAGCTGCGCGTGACGCTCACCGAGCACCAGCCGGTGGCGCACTGGGGCGGCGAGGCCGACTCGAAGCTGGTCAACAATTACGGCGAGGTGTTCGAGGCCAACACCGCCGAGGCGGGCGACGACCTGCCGCGCCTGAAGGGCCCGGCGGGACAGGCCGGCCAGGTGCTGGGCATGTACCGCACGCTGGCGCCGCTGTTCGAGCCCTACGAGCTGCATCTCGAGGAACTCACTGTCTCGGGGCGCGGCAGCTGGCAGGCGGTGCTCGACAGCGGCGCCGTGGTCGAGCTGGGGCGCGGGCAGGCCGAGGAGGTGGCCGCGCGCACCCAGCGCTTCCTGCGCACGCTGGCCCCGATCACCAGCAAGTACGGCCGCACCATCGAGTCGCTCGAGAGCGCGGACCTGCGCCACAACGACGCCTATGCGCTGCGCCTGCGCGGCATCACCACGGTCACCACCGACCCCAAGAATAAATAAGCGAATCCGCAGGAACCTCCTCACATGGCCAAAGAATACAAAGACCTCGTCATTGGACTCGATATCGGCACCGCCAAGGTGATGGCGGTGGTGGCCGAGGTGCTGCCCGGCGGCGAGCTCAAGCTGGCGGGGCTGGGCGTTGCCGCCAGCAACGGCTTGAAGCGCGGCGTGGTGGTCAACATCGACGCCACCGTGCAGAGCATCCAGCAGGCGCTGAAGGAGGCCGAGCTGATGGCCGACTGCAAGATCGGCCGCGTCTACACCGGCATCACCGGCAGCCACATCCGCGGCATCAACTCCAGCGGCAT
>JAQGLP010000568.1 GCA_028292835.1 Variovorax sp. | reverse complement strand
ACAAGAGGGACACATCGCCGGCGTACCTGGCGATGTGTCCCTCTTGTGCGTCCCCGAGCCCCACAACCCAGGGAACGCTTCCTGCCCCCACGCGCGCCGAAGACAGAGATCAACCGGCCGCACCCTCATTGTACGGGTTGCGCGGACGTACTCCAGATCGGTGCTGAAAAAGTTTCTGAGCGTCAACCCGAATGCGAGCTGGGCATTTACGAATGGTCGAGGAAACTGCTGAGAATGGTCGTATCAGCCTGATACATCTGCTATCTTTGAGTCACAACAAGAAAGCAAGCCCACACACAAGGAGAACCCAATGCCCACCGTCACTCACCCCCTCGATCAGCTCCCCGAGGAGTACCGGATCAGCAAAAAGGACGCCGGCAGTCGACTCCGGGTCGCACCGATCACCATCAACCGGGCAATCGGCCGGGGACGGCTCCACAAGTTCGTCTCCGAGAACGGCTACAACGTGATGCTCGACGTCCGCCAGGTGGACGAGATGCCGGTCTGGCGTCCAGTTGCCGGTGCGCGAGTCTGAGACACTTGAGCTTCTGCCCACAAAAAGCAAAGAGGCCGACCGGCGGCAACCGATCGACCTCCACCGGGTTCCAACAAACCCAGCGCTAACTCCCCACGCAGCACATACGAAAGGACAAACCCGTGTTTATCCAGTCTACCCCAGATGACCTGGCCTCTACGCCCGTCACCGGTGGCATGTACAGCGATCTTCTCTCGACTTCTTCTTCCAGCGAGGACTTCACGATGAGCCAGGCAGACAACCCCGACCTATCCCTCTCGGCCGACGCTATCACCGAGGAGTCGTACCGTCGACTGGATGCCCCCTTCCCGGGTGAGGTGCCCGCCGTCCTGCTGGATCCCAACGCTCCGGTGGCGGACAAGGCCGAGGCCAGCATGGGGATCTACACCGAGCTGCCGCTCGAGCTGCTCACCCCGAGCGAGCAGAAGGTCAACAAGGAGATGTCGGTCCGCGAGGTCCACAACATCATCCAGGCGTTTCTGCTGCAGGCCAACATCGACGACGCCAGGGACGGTGACCTCTCCGCGCTGGTGAATGAGCCCGCGTTCATGGAGGCGGTCTACAAGAAGGTCGTGTCGGAGAAGGCCGAGGACGTCCTACACATGTGGGACGAGCCCACCTCGCTGCACAACAACGAGAACCTGCCCAGCTTCCCCGTGGCCGGGCTGCCCCCGGTGCTGCAGGAGATGGTCGCCGGCGTGGCCGAGGCGCTGCAGGTGTCGGTGGACCTCGTGGCGGTCATCGCGCTGGCTGCCCTGGCGTCGGCGCTGGTCGGTCGGGTCAAGGTCGATGTCGGCGGCACCTGGGAGGAGACGGTCACCCTCTACGCGCTGGGGCTGGCAGAGTCCGGTAACCGCAAGTCCGCCGCCATGAGCCAGCTGACCCGACCGCTGTTCGACTCCCAGCTCAAGCTGCGGGAGATCCTCGACGCCGACCGCAAGAAGCTCGCCATCCAGAAGACGGTGGCCGAGGCGAAGATGAAGGCGGCCCAGAAGAAGGCCCAGAAGGACGGCTCGATGGAGGCGCTGATGGACCTCGAGGAGGCCTCCGCGGAGTTCGACGCCATCGTGGTGCCCGAGCTGCCCACCCTGATCGTCAACGACGCCACCCCCGAGGCGATGGCGATGACACTGGAGGGCAACGGGGAGCGGCTGGCGGTGTTCGACGCCGAGGGCGGTGGGCTGACCACCATGGCCGGCGCTCGCTACGGCAACGGCAACAGCTCCAACATCGACCTGCTCCTCAAGGGCCACGTCGGTGACCCGGTCAGCCAGAAGCGGGTGGGTCGGGGCGCCGTCGTCCTGGACTCCCCGGTCATCTCACTCGGCATCATGAGCCAGTCCCAGACCCTGCGTGAGCTCGTCAGCGTCCCTGGCTCGGCCGGCCGTGGTCTGGTGGACCGGTTCCTCATCGCCGCCCCCAAGGACCGTCTGGGCTTCCGGTCGATGACGCCGACCCCGATCAAGCGGGAGGTGCAGGAGGCCTACGCCGAGCTGATCTCCTCCTACGCCACCTCGCTGTGGACGGTCGAGGAGCGGCAGACGGTGCGGATGAGTGCCGACGCCCACGACGTCATGAAGGCCTTCGAGGAGAAGTGCGAGGCGCGGCTCAAGCCCGGTGGCGACCTACGGGCCATGGGCGGGTTCGGCTCCAAGCTGGTCGGCTCCTCCATCCGGCTGGCCGCACTGCACCACCTCGCCCTGTACGGGGTTCAGAGGGCCTTCCACTACGAGATCGGCACCCAGTCCATGGTCTGGGGCGTTCAGGCCGCAGAGTGGAGCCTGGAGCACTACCGGTACGCGGTGGCCATGGCGGGGGAGATCGCTGACATCAACGACGCTGAGAAGGTGCTCAACTGGCTGCGGAGCCGGTCGAAGAAGACCGGTGAGGTGAGCCAGCGGGAGGTCCACAACCTCTGCAACTTCTCCAAGGCCGAGCAGGCGGAGAAGGCGCTGGAGATGTTGGCCGAGCACAACTACGTCCGTCCGGCCAAGGAGCGTCGGACCGGTGGCGGTCGGCCCAGCAAGAAGTGGGAGGTCCACCCCTCGCTGCTGGGCTGAGGACCGGACGCCACGGTGGTGTGGTGAATGGTGAATGGTCGAAGAAGGGTCAGGCTCTCCGGGGTCTGGCCCTTCTTCGCGTTCCCGGCCAGGTGCGAGGAGGAGGGCCGGCGAGGGAGGCTGCAGAGGGTTTTGTAGGTTTTGTCGTAGATTCTCGGGGTCCTGAAAAGTTACCTCTATATGCCTTCTAACAAGATCAATTACTTACTTACTTTGACTATATCTGCAGGTCAGACGGATGTGGATCTTAGTTTCGATGGAAATCCGAGTGATTTTTCACCGAGCCCAAAATCTACGACAAAACCTACAAAACCCCTCGCCGTCGGGTTGACAGTCGGATCAAGATCGAACTGACCGATCCGACCCTCGACAGCCCTCCGTGGCGACCAGAGAATGGCGCTAAGAATGGTATGATGGAACAAGAACGCACAACCCCACGCGGAGGTATGAAATGCTCGCCAACCCTCGGGCCGAGATCGAGGCCGTCATCTGGTGGCTGGTCGAGCGCTTCCCTGACCCCGACGACCTGGGAGCTGTCTTTGCTCGGGCCAGGGCCTTCGAGGACATCCTGTTCGACTCCGAGGTGGCATCGCTGCTCCGGGTCAAGGGGGACGTGGAGAGCCGGCACTGGCACCCGCGGATGGACATGGCGGCGTGAGCTGGCTGGAGCGGAGGAGGAAGCGCGAAGAGGACCCACCCCTAGTCCGCGTCCGCTTCTCTCCTGCCAGCAGATCGCGGCGGTTGACGATACGAATGACTATGGCCGGCGAAGCAGCGATTTCCACCCCATTCGCTCTGGACAATCCATCTCACCGGCGCTAACTTCCTCGTCGTCGGACTGGTGCCACCTCGGTGGGTTCCGACGAGGAAGTGGAAGCTCGACAGCGCAGCCCTCGACCGCCCCCTGTCCGCCGGTCGGGGGTTGCTGCTTGTCCGGTGGCGATCAGACTGGTTGCGCTGCCCAACCTCTTGCACTCTGCATCGATCTCCCTCAGCGCCTCGCCACCGTTCCTGGGTAGCCGGGGCATGGGCCGGCATCCACCGTGGCGTCCTGGGCGAGCTGGCCGGTCATCCTCGCTCACCGTGGGTCTGATCGCCTTCCTCATCTACGATCTCAGCCACTGATCGCCATGGTGGGGAGTCGGTCGGATGCGTGTCATCGCCAGCGTCGAGCAGGTCAGGCCCCCATACGCACACGCCGGCGATCTGATACTGCGCCTGGAGACGGACGAGGAGACGATCGCCATGTACGTGGAGATCGGGCAGAAGATCCCACTCCAGTTCGTCCCCACCGGTGGCGGCTATGAGACCGTCCTCTACCGCGACTCGCCTCAGGGTTAGTTGCACGCAGCAACGGATGCGCGCGGTAATTGACACTTCGCGCAAGCGCCCGCCCACGCACCCGCGCGGGATTGTAGTTGCAGCACGCACCGAGATGCACTCTGCATCTAGTTGCCACCGCCCCGCCCGATCCGTGACTGCCAGTGGCGGCGCGCGAGGCCACGATCGTCGGCCCGAAGTTCCTCCGATGACCGCGTAACGTGCGCCTCGATGACCGCTCTGCCGGCCCCGTTCGTCGGTAAAAGCCCAGGTCAGCAGCTTGACGCCTTGTAAGCGAAAGGTCGTCCGTTCAATCCGGACATGGGGCTCCGCTCCGGACAGACACGCGTCTGGCCTGGGGTTTCTCAGTTGTCTTAGCGCTAAGAGGTCGATGCGCCCCCGCCAGTGACCGCATAACTTCCGCCGCATGACCTCCCGCTGGCAGCACCTGCGCCGAGACTTCGCCACCACCCTCCGCGCCGAGGGCAAGAGCAAGAACACCTCCCGGCTCTACCTGGGGGCCGTGGACAAGCTGGAATCCTGGTGCCTGGCCAACGCCGGCCCGGACGATCCGACCCAGCTCACCCGGGCCCAGCTCACCGCCTTCATGGCCAGCCTCACCGCCGCGTGGAAGCCGGCCACCTGCTCGGTCACCTACCGGGCGCTGCAGCAGTTCTTCGGCTGGCTGGTGCGCGAGGAGGAGATCGACCACTCCCCGATGGACCGGATGCGCGCACCGCACGTCCCCGAACAACCGGTGGCCGTGCTGACCGATGACCAGCTCAAGACCCTGCTGGCCTCGTGCGCGGGCAAGACCTACACCGACCGCCGCGACACCGCCCTGGTCCGGCTGTTCCTCGACACGGGCTGCCGACGGGCCGAGATCGCCGGGCTGTCCGTGGACGACGTCGACCTGGCCGATCAGTCGATCACAGTGGTTGGTAAGGGCAACCGAGTCAGGGTCGTCCCGTTCGGCCACAAGACCGCGCAGGCGCTGGGCCGGTACCTGCGGCTGCGGGAGCAGGACCGCTGGGCCACGAGGAGGGAGCTGTGGCTGGGGGAGAAGAACCGTGGGCCGCTGACCGACGACGGGATCCGACAGATGCTCGACCGTCGTGGCGCTGTCGCCGGCATCCCGAGCCTGCACGCCCACCAGTTCCGCCACACCGCAGCGCACCGATGGGGAGCCAACGGTGGCGGCGAGTCCGACCTGATGCGGCTGATGGGCTGGAGATCGCCACAGATGTTGCGTCGCTATGCCGCCTCGACCGCGGACTCCCGGGCACGAGAGGCACACCGCCGTCTCAGCCTGGGCGATCGACTGTGAACCCTCAGAGCGCCCAGATCCAGGAGGTCAGCAGCGAGAGCACCAGGGCCGCCAGGAAGATGAGCAGCAGGCGACGGCGGTAGCGCCAGCGGACGAGGCGCTCGGCTTCCTCGACAGGGCCGGACATGGATCCCCCTCTGGCGGTGGGGTGAAGTGTCCAGCGGTCCGGACTGGCGGGCAAGAGGCCAGCAGCTTCGCCCTGAGCCTCGATCTGAGCGCCTATCAATACGTCCTGGGTATCAGCACATGGGTGCAATCGTTGTAGGGCCTCTGAGACGGTCAAAGCGTCGAGGTCGTCTGTGCTCATGCTCGGCCACGGTGGTGATGAAGTGTCCGTCGAGCGTGGCGGGTCGATGTTCTGTGGCGAGGTAGGGGGGTCCGGGGAAGTCGGAGTCGATGCTGCCTACGCGTATGGGCTCTCTGATTTTCTCGGGTCCACGGAAATCGTCATCACTGTGCGTGATCACCCGTCCGAGCGCCTAGGGTTTTGTCGGTTTTGTCGTAGATTCTCCCCGTCTGGACATTCTCTCCCTATAAGCCCACTTACAAGATCAATTACTTACTTACTTGAGGTATATCTGCAGGTCAGACGCTTGTCTGGTCACTTCCGGGCTCCAAACCGGTGTGTTTTTCACGGAGCCGGAAAGTTACGACAAAACCGACAAAACCCCTAGTCAACCCGAGATTCGCCCATCGTCACCATCCGTGGCCGATAAGAGCCGTCGACTCGGGCAGCATCGACCATTCCCACCCCGCCGTGGCACCCATCCGGGTTCCCTGTCGGTGGCGGCTGTTGTGCCTACCACAGATCCCTCGCCGGAAACATCTCGGGCCCGGGAATTGTTCGTCTGTGCGGTAGAATGGACCTCTGGGCACTGCCCTTCCTCGGTGGCCGGGAGTTTGCCCACTGGGTATTCCTGATCTGAGCAGCGGCCATTCGGGCGACAGGCTGCCACCACCGTTGCCTTGAAGGAGAACGCCATGGCTAAGCCCAATGGGAACAGCTTCCCCAAGGAAGTCATCGAGGCCCAGTGCCGTGAGGCCATGCAGCACCGTCGGAATGGCCTGACTTTCGCTCAGATCGCCGAGAAGATGGATCTGGCGATGAGCACC
>JAQGLP010000006.1 GCA_028292835.1 Variovorax sp. | reverse complement strand
TACCTGGTACGTCAGGCCGCGCATGAACTCGCCAAGTACGGCATCCTCGTCAATGCGATCTCGCCTGGCCCGGTCATCACCAACATCGGCGGTGGGCGGCTCAAGGACGCCACAGCCCGCAAGCCTTTCGAGCGCGCTGCGCCGCTCGGGCGTATCGCCACCACGCAGGACCTTCAAGGCGCCGCGTTGTACTTCGCTTCGCCCGCGTCGAGCCTTGTCACCGGGGCGCAGATCCTCATCGACGGCGGTACGGCGCTTGGCCCGGCGGATTGAATCCATTCACATGAAAACCCAGAACAACGTGAGCGGCATCAGCAAGGCAGGTCCTATCGAGATCAGATCGCCCGACGGGCATGTCTTCAGTTGCTGGTTCGCGCCGGCCGAAGGTACGTCGCGCGGTGCCGTCGCCGTGCTGCAGGAAATCTTCGGCGTCAACGCGCACATCCAGTCGGTCTGCGCGCGGCTTGCGAAGGAAGGCTACGACGCCTATGCGCCCGCGCTCTTTGATCGCCTGCAGCCCGGCTTCACGTCCGGCTACAGTAAGGAAGAGGTCGCGGAAGCGCTCAAGTTCCTGCCGCGGCTCGACTGGCCCGCGATGGTGGCGGACACGCTCGCAACGGTGGACATCGCGAGGCAGACCCAAGGGTCCGTCGCTCTGATGGGATTCTGTCTCGGCGCCTCTGTCGCGTGGGTGGCGGCACAGTCGCGGCCCGGCATCGCGGCCGTGGTCGGCTACTACGGCGGCCAGATCGTGCAGCACCTCGAGCGGCCGGCGCAAAGCCCGACCCTGCTGCACTACGGCGAAGCCGATCACACCATCCCAATGGCCGATGTGGAGCGCATCCGCCTGGAGCGGCCGGAGTGCGAACTGCATGTCTACGCGGCGGGTCATGGCTTCAATTGCGATGCACGCCCTTCGTACGAGCCGGCGTCAGCGACGCTGGCCTGGAACCGCTCGATGCGGTGGCTCGCGGCGCACAGGGGTTGACATTGGCCGACAAGAAATCCGAGCCTCAAGATGGCGCCTTGGCCTTGCTCGCCGCACCGATCGCGCCGCTGGCCGACGAGTACATCGCCGTGCTGGTGATGAGCCTGGCCGTTCGGTTGAACCGCGGCGCGTCCAACTACTACCTGAAGCATTTCGACATCAGCATGGTCGACTACCGGATCGTGCTGGCGCTTGGGCTCGCAAAGAACCTGAACATTAGTGCGGTGGCGGTTTCGGCCGATGTTGACAAGGCGGCCGCGAGCCGCAGTCTGCGCGCGCTGGAAGAGCGCGGCGTGGTCGAGCTGGAGCAGACCGCGACGCGCGGCCGCGCGGCCATCGTCCACCTCACGGCGTCGGGCCGCGAACTCGAACGCCAACTGAAGAAATCGTCGCGCCTGCGGGAGCGGCGCTTGATCGCCGGGCTCTCGGAGGATGAGCGCGGGCAGGCCATCGCGCTGCTCAAGAAGCTCATTGCCGGCGTACCGCACATGAACAAGGACTGAACTCCGTGACATCGATCTACGACAACCCACTCAAGTTCAAGCGCATCGAGGTGCGCCCGATGAACAGCACCATCGGCGCCGAAATCCATGGCGTCGATCTGACGTGCCCGCTGGATGAGGAGACCTGGCAAGAGGTGCGGCAGGCCTTCGCCGACTACCTCGTCGTCTACTTTCCGAACCAGCCGCTGACGCACGACCAGCACCTGGCTTTCAGCGAGCGCTTCGGTCCGCTGATGGCGATGCCGCAGCTGCTGTCGGTTGAAGGCTACGAGCAGATCCACATCATCAAGCGCGACGCCGACGACAACAGCCGCGTGATCGGCGAAAGCTGGCATTCGGACAGCACCTACTTCGAGTCGCCGCCGGCCGCAGTGATCATGCGCTCCGTCACGGTGCCTGAATTCGGCGGCGACACCGGCTTCCTGAGCATGTATGCCGCCTACGAAACACTGTCGCCCAAGCTGCGCTCGATTCTCGACGGGCTCAATGTCGTGCACAGCGCGACGCGCATCTACGGCTCGGCCTACCACGCGCAAAAGAAGAAGTTCAGCTCGGTCAACGCGCGCACGGATCTCGACATCGAAGCCGGCGATCGCGAGCAGATTCATCCCGCGGTGTGCACGCATCCGATCTCGGGCCGCCGCTTCCTGTACGTCAACCAAGTGTACGTGCAGCGCTTCGAAGGCATGACCGAGGCCGAGAGCCTGCCGCTGCTGCGCTTCCTCTACGACCACACCGCTCGCTTCGAGAACACCTGCCGCGTTCGCTGGCAGAAGGATCAGGTGCTGATCTGGGACAACCGTTGCACGATGCACAAGGCCATTCCAGACTACATCGGCCGGGCCCGCTACATGACGCGCACGACCATCGCCGGCGAGCCACCGCGCTGAGACTACGCCGAGCTCACCGAGACACCCCCCGAAGACCCCAAGTAGAGACCCCCATGAAAAACAAGCTCTTGCGCAGAACCATTGTCACTGTCGCGGCCCTCGCCGTCGGCGCCCTCATTGCCGGCACCGGCCTGTTGCCGGCCACGCCGGCCATGGCACAGGCCGCGCCCGCGCTCACCACGGTCAACGCCGGCTTCGTGCCCGTGACAGACGTGGCCGCGCTCTACCTTGGCGAGGAGGTCGGCATCTGGAAAAAGCATGGCCTGCAGCTCAAGGCCAACGTGGCGTCGACTGGCGCGGTGCCAGCCGTCTTGAGCGGCGAATACCACTTCGGCTTCACCGCGCTGGTCAATGTGCTGCAGGCGCGCGACAAGGGCTTGCCACTGAAGATCGTCGCGGCCGGTTCGAGCTCGACAGGCGTCAAGGGTGCGGACGTGACGATGATCCACGCCGGCCCGCAAAGCGGCATCAAGTCGGCCAAGGACCTCGAAGGCAGGACGGTCAGCGTGAACGCGCTCAACGGCCTGCTGCAGATGCTCGGCAAGGCGGCAGTCAAGGCCGACGGCGGCGACCCGGCCAAGGTGCGCTTCATCGAACTGGGTTTCGCCGAAGCACTCGCCGCATTGCAGGCCGGCAAGATCGACGCAATGGTCGGTGCCGAGCCTTTCGGCACCGCGGCGATCGCAGCCGGCTTTCCGCCGATCGCGTCGCCGTACCAGTCGATGTCGAGCAAGAGCATGCTGACCTCGTCGTACTTCACGAGCGAGGCGCAGATCAAGGCCAACCCCGAGTTGTTCAAGAAGATTCGCGCCGCCATCAACGAATCGCTCGAGTACGCGCAGAGCCATCCGGACGAAGTGCGCAAGCAGCTGCCCAAGTTCACCAAGCTCGGTCCTGACGTGGCGGCCAAGCTGATCCTGCCGCGCTACCTGACCGACATCCCGCGTGACTCCGTCGAGATGTTCTCCAAGACCGGCATCGAATTCGGCATGCTCACCAAGCCCGCCGTGTACGACGTCGTCGTCTGGACCGACGGCCAGTGATCGTGGCCCCGGACAACCGACTGGCGGGGAGCGACGTGGTGCCGCGGATGACGCCGGCTGCTCGCGACCGCGCCTTCGACACAGCTGCCATCTCGCGATGGCTGGGCAGCATGACCGGCATCCTGTTGCTCGCTGCGTTGTGGGAAATCGCGCCGCGCGCAGGATGGCTCAATCGCGACTTCTTTCCTCCGCTGTCGGTCGTTCTGGGGCGCCTGTCGATGCTCGTTGCGACCGAGGAATTCTGGGGCTTCGTTCTCAGCACGGTGCGCACCTGCGTGCTGGGCCTGGCCATCGCGGCTGTGGCCGGCGTGCTCATCGGTCTGGCGATCGGGCTCACGCCCGGTGCGCGCAAGTACACACACTCGACCATCGAATTCCTCCGGCCGATCCCATCAGTCGCTCTGATTCCGGGCGTGATCCTGCTCTTCGGATCGCGCTACCAATCGGGCGTGGTGCTCATCGTCTACGCGGCCTTCTGGCAGGTGCTGCTGCAGATGCTCTACGGGCTGAACGACATCGACAGCGTGGCACGCGACACGGCGCGCACCTTTCGTTTCAGCCGACTCGGCTATGTGCGTCATGTGGCCTGGCCGACGCTGCTCCCTTACCTGTTCACCGGCTTGCGGCTGGCCGCCGCCATGGCACTGGTGCTTGCGGTGACAGCGGAAATGGTCATCGGCAGCCAGGGCGTGGGTCGCGGCATCGTGGTGGCCCAGGCCTCCAACGCAACACCCGAGGCCTACGCCTATGTGCTCGTAGCGGGCCTGATGGGGGTGGCCATCAACATGGCGGCGCGCCTGCTGGAACGGCGCCTGCTTCGATGGCACCCGAGCGTGCGCAATGCCGGAGGTGCACGATGATCCCGTCCTTGTTGCGCAAGCTGGTCGTCGAACTATCGCTCCCGCTCATCCTCTTTGGGCTGCTGTATGCACTGAGCGCCGACTCGACCAACTTCTACTTTCCGTCGCTCGCCGCCGTGCTCGACAAGTTCAGCGA
>JAQGLP010000475.1 GCA_028292835.1 Variovorax sp. | reverse complement strand
AGATAAGGAGCGAACTTCCTTGAGATCTCGAAGCGCAGCCTGAGGCCGGCCGCGATGTTCGACAGGCCGGAGCCGATGCCGCGCTCGGGGTCGTTCTTGCCGTAGAGGCTCACCTTGACGTTCGGCTGCAGGATCAGACGCTGCGTGAAGAGGATGTCGTATTCCGCTTCCACCCGCGCGGCGGTCCGACTGCCTTGGCCGACATAGGCTGTAGCCTGCACGTCGAACCAGTAGGGCGCCAGCCCCTGCATGCCGAAGGCGGCCCACGTTCGCCCCGGTCCGCCTCCGAAGTCGTGGCGCACGCCGGTTTGCAGCCCCCAATAGGTAGAGATCGCATGGTTCCAGAGCGCTTCGGTGCGGGTGGCGCCCAGGCGCCCGGCGGTTCGCTCCCCATCCACCTTCAACCAGAGTTGGTCAATGTCGCCACCCCACCAAGCCTGCGCGTCCAGCGCTTGTCCGTTGGCGTCCTGGCTTTGAGTGAACTCGGCCCTGTCGATGAGAAGCTGGCCGAACTTGGCGTTGTCCGCCATGTCCATGCCGGGCATCGGCCCATGAGTCAAGCCGTCGGCGTAGGCGTCGGGGTCGCGGGCGTCGGGTGGCGCCGCTCCGCCCTGCATTGACTTCATCGAATCCATGTCGTGGCCCTCCAGGCTGTCCGCGCTCATGCCCTTCATTTGGCCGTGGTCCATGCCCTTCATTTGGCTGTGGTCCATGCCTTTCATCTGGCCGTGGTCTATTCCCTTCATCTGGTTGTGGTCCATGCCTTTCATCTGGCCATGATCCATATCCTTCATCTGGTCGTGATCCATCCCCTTCATCTGGCTGTGATCCATCCCCTTCATCTGGTCGTGATCCTTGGCTTTCGGCTGGTGGTGGTCCATGCCCTTCATTTGGCTGTGGTCCATACCTTTTTTCTGGTTGTTGTGAGCCGTCCTCTTCATCTGGTCGTGATCCATGCCTTTCATGTGGTCATGGTCCATACCTTCCATCGGCGCGGTCGCGGACTGCGCAAAGACCAGGCAAGGAACCATCGCCAGCGCTAGGATCGAGGGGCGCGCAACGCGGCGGCCATATGGGGAACGCAGGAACTTCATGTGTTGCACCAGGTTTGTCATGACACCACCACCTCTCTGAACATGCCTGCTTCCATGTGAAAGAGCAGGTGGCAGTGGTATGCCCAGCGTCCCAGTGCGTCGGCACTGACGAGATAGGTGATTCGCTGCGCAGGCTGAACCATGATGGTGTGCTTGCGCACCTGAAATTCGCCCGACGGACTCTCCATCTCGCTCCACATGCCGTGCAGATGGATCGGGTGCGGCATCATGGTGTCGTTGACCAGGACCACGCGCAGCCGCTCGCCGTAGCGGAAATGCAGCGGCCTCGCATCCGAGAACTTCTGGCCGTCGAACGACCACATGTAGCGCTCCATGTTGCCGGTCAGGTGCAGTTCGATGTCCCGGCCCGGCCCCCGTTTGTCCAACGGGCCGCCCAGGGTGTGCAGGTCGGCATAGCTCAGCACCTTGCGGCCGTTGTCGCGCAGTCCGATGCCCGGGTCGTCGATGTTGGTGCGGGGCATGTCGACGCGCATATCGACGCCCGGCCCGTATTCGCTTCTGGCGTGGTGCGCTGTCGCCATGGGCGCCATGCCTTTCATGCCGCTGCCACCCGGCGGCATGGCGCCATGGTCCATGCCCGGCATTTTTTCTGCGCTGCTGCCGCCCTGCTGCATGGCCTGGTGGTCGTGCATGCCGGCCATGTCGCCCCCCATCGCCATGGAGCCCATCATGTCCACCATCGTGAGCCACTGCGGCGCATCGACCCGGGGGACCTCCGCCTGCATGCCCTGGCGCGGAGCCAGCGTGCCGCGGACGAACCCCATCCTGTCGATCGACTGCGCGAAGAGGGTGTAGGCACGGTCGCCGTCGGGCTCGACGATCACGTCATAGACCTCGGCCGTGGCGATGCGGAATTCGTCCACACTGACGGGCTCGACCTCCTGCCCGTCGGCCGCCACCACCTTCATCTTCAGCCCGGGAATGCGAAAGTCGAAGATGCTTTGCGCGGACCCGTTGATGACGCGCAGTCGCACCTTCTCACCGCGGTTAAACAAGGCGGTCCAGTTTCCGTCGGGCGAGGCGCCGTTCATCAGGTAGGTGTAGGCGCGGCCGGTCACGTCCGACAGGTCGGTCGGGCTCATGCGCATGCGGTTCCACATGGCGCGCTGGGCCAGGGCCTGCTGCACCCCCATGCGCGATGCGTCGCGCGCGAAGTCCACCGCGGTCGGCTGGTGGTAGTTGTAGAAGTTGCTCATCTTCTTGAGGTTGCCTAGGATGGTTTCCGGGCTCTCGTCCGACCAGTCGGACAGCATGACCACGTAGTCGCGCTCGGTGCGGATACGCTCGCCGCCCCGCGGCTCCACGACGATCGGCCCGTACAGCCCGGTTTGCTCCTGAAAGCGGGAATGGCTGTGGTACCAGTAGGTGCCGCTCTGCTTCACGTCGAAGCGGTAGGTGAAGGTCTCGCCCGGCGGGATGCCGGCGAAACTCAACCCCGGGACGCCGTCCATCCCGGCAGGCAGCAGGATGCCGTGCCAATGGATCGAACTGGTTTCCGCAAGCCGATTGGTCACCCGCAGGGTGACGGTATCGCCTTCCCGCCAGCGCAGGACCGGTGCGGGCACGCAACCGTTGACGGCGGTGGCCGTGGCCGCGCGGCCCGTGAAGTTCACCGGGCACGGGCCGAGGGTCAAGTCGAACTGGGTGCCCGACAGGACGTTGGGGTTGCCGGGAGGCGGCGTCGCAGAGGCCAGCGAGGGCCACAGGCCCAGCCGGGCCAGGGCGCCGCCGGCGGCCGCGCCTTGCACGAAACGGCGACGCGACAGCAGGGACGGCGCGCCGGCTTCGCGCATGAAAAGATCAAGAGACATCGAAGCTCCAGGAACGTTTGAGGTCTGCCCAGGCATGCAAGCCTGCGGCGGTGCTTGACCGCCGTGAAAGCACGGCAGTCAATCCATGAGATGGAATGGCGCGTGGCGCGCCAGGAACCTAGACGATCGGAGGTCGAATCAGACGGGGGAGCGTGGGAGAGGCGTAGCTGGACGCCCGCAACCCGAAGGCGGCGGCCTGTTGGACCCGCAAGCTGGGCAGTTTCGCACGAGCGATCAGCGCCAGCAGGCCCGTGGCGCATGGGCATCGGCACGAGCCTGATTTGCAGCAGTCCGGCGATGAATGTTTGGACCCCGGGCCGTGGCTGTGACCGACGTGGGCTCCGTCAACATGCAGCGAAGTCTGGGCGGCCACACCGCCAGCCAGTTCATCGCAATGCGTATGCGCCCAAGTCACAACTTGAGCCCGGTCCAAAGCCCGGGACATGGGCATGCTGGCCCAGCTCGACCCGCTGAGCAGCAGGCCGAGGCTGACCAAGGCAATCATGAGGCGGAGCAAAAACTTCATCGGCAGGGCGATCCGGGAACCGTGGATTGGACTCGAACTGGATGAAGCCACGAAGCAATCGTAAGCTGAAACCCTTTTTTGGCAGGGGAAAATAGGGGCGGTGGGCTCAAGTCAACGAGCCATGACGGTTTACTTCCACCGAGATGTGAGCCAGTTCTTCGTGGAGGGCGAGCTGCCGCTTGATTGAAGTAGCCGGGTGCGACGTTTTGTCCCCATCAGGTGCCGTGATGGTCCACCCCGGCGCGCATTGCAGGGCAGGTCGTCATTTGGATCGCAGAAACCGGATCAGCGCTGCGATGGCCAACACCAGGGCCACGACGACGAGCAGCCAGAGCAGCGCCATCCCGCCCATCATCCAACCCATACCGTCTCCGTCGTTCATCATCATTGCGCTCCTCTTCCGATAAACAGGGCTGGGGGCCCGCCCTGCCTTACTTCCCGGGCAGCACTGGTGTCATCGCCGAGCAGTTCGACATCCATCATTCAACGGTCCAGCTGGAGCGGCAAGCGTGTGCGCAGGCGTCTGGAGAGCACCGGTTTTCTTGAGGGCCAGCCTGGCCGCTGCGGTCACGATTGCGGCCTTGGTCGGGCTGGCAACAGGTAGCCACTCGGTTGCTCGGTTGCTTTATTTGACTGAGGTCACGACGTAGCCGTCCCCCTCCTTGTTGAACCCAACGTGGACCTTCGCGCCCACGGCGAGCTTGTCGAACAGCGCCTTGTCCTTGACGGCAAAGGACATGGTCATCGCGGGCCATCCCAGGCTCTTCACGGGGCCGTGCGCAAGCGTGACCTTGCCCTGGGCCGCATCGAAGCCCTTCACCACTGCATCGGTTTCATGGGGCGCGGCTTCGGCTGTTTTGGAGCCGCCCTTCTTGCGCATGCCTTTCATCATGTCCTTGCACTTTTGGGCATCCATGCCTTTCATGTCCATACCCTGCATGCCTTTCATGTCCATGCAGCTTTGCATGCCCTTGTCCTGCATCTTCATGCTCCCCATATCGCCGGACTGGGCGAACGTGGCGGCAGACAAAGACAAGGCAGCGATCAGCGTTGCGGTTGAGGCGAGTTTCATGATGGGTTTCCTTTTTCAAAAACGAGAAATGGAGCCGCCTTCCGGCAAGCCCGGGTGCGCGTGGCCACTTGCGCTGGCCGCGTCTGAGAGTCATGCGCCCATGCCAGGCCCAGGACGGATCGTTTGCTGACGGCGGCTCCTCCCAAACGTCCACCGCGACGACCTGCCTTCGCGCGGCCGGCGCATCAAGAGGTAGGCCGCAGGAATGACGAACATCGACAGCAGCGGTGCGGTGACCATGCCTCCCACCATCGGCGCGGCGATACGCTGCATCACCTCGGAGCCGGTGCCCGCGCCCCACATGATGGGCAGCAGACCGGCCAGGATGACAGCCACGGTCATTGCCTTGGGTCGCACGCGCAGCACGGCGCCTTCGCGAATCGCATCCAGCAGATCGGCCTCGCTGGTCTTGCCCTGCGCGCCGCGCTCTTGCCAGGCGTTCTTGAGGTAGAGCAGCATGATCACGCCGAACTCTGCCGAGACTCCCGCCAACGCGATGAACCCCACCGCGCCCGCGATCGACAGGTTGTAGCTCAGCAGGTACAGCAGCCAAATGCCGCCCACCAGCGCGAACGGGAGCGCGACCATGATCAGCAGCGCCTCGCCCCATCGCGCGAAGATCAGGTACAGCAGCACGAAGATGATCAGCAGCGTGAACGGCACGACAACCTTCAGCTTGGCGGTAGCGCGCTCGAGGAACTCGAACTGGCCGGACCATGAGATCGAGTAGCCCGGCGGCAATGCGACCCTCTGCGCAACCACGCGCTGCATGTCGTGCACCGCCGAGCTGAGATCGCGCCCGCGGATGTCGACGTACACCCAGCCGGACAACCTCGCGTTCTCGCTGCGCAGCATCGGCGGCCCGTCGGTGATGCGGATGTCGGCCACGTCTGCGAGCACCAGGCGCTGGCCGCGCTCGCTCACGATGGGCAGCGTGCGCAGTTTTTCCAGCGAATCGCGCATCTCGCGTGGATAGCGCAGGTTGATCGGGAAGCGCTGCAGACCCTCCACCGTCTCGCCGATGTTCTCGCCGCCCACCGCGGAGGAGATCACCGACTGCACGTCGGCAATGTTCATCCCGTAGCGCGCCGCGTCGTCGCGCCGTATGTTCACGTCCACGTAGCGCCCGCCGGTGAGCCGCTCAGCCAGCGCGCTGCTCACGCCTGGCACGTCCTTGAGCGCGCGCTCGACCTCGCCCGTCAGGCGGTCGATCGTGACCAGGTCCGTGCCGGCCACCTTGACGCCCACCGGGCTCTTGATGCCGGTGGCCAGCATGTCGATGCGGTTGCGGATCGGCGCCACCCAGATGTTGGACAGGCCCGGCACCTGGACGGTGCGGTCGAGCTCCTCGACCAGCTTGTCGGCGGTCATGCCGGCGCGCCACTGGGCGCGTGGCTTGAACTGGATGGTGGTTTCGAACATCTCCAGCGGCGCCGGGTCGGTCGCGCTCTCCGCGCGGCCCGCCTTGCCGTAGACGCTCGCAACCTCCGGCACCGTCTTGATCAGGCGGTCGGTCTGCTGCAGCAGCTCTCCCGCTTTTCCCGCCGACAGCCCCGGCAGCGCCGAAGGCATGTACAGCAGGTCACCCTCGTCCAGCCGCGGCATGAACTCCCCGCCGATGTGCCGCAGCGGCCACAGACTGGTGGCCATCAGCACGACCGCGATAGCGAGCGTGAGCTTCGGCGCGCGCAATACTGCGTCGAGCAGTGGCCGGTAGATCGCCATCAGAAAGCGGTTGAGCGGATTGGATTTTTCCTCGGGAATGCGGCCGCGTATCAGGTAGCCCATAAGCACTGGGATCAAGGTCACCGACAGGCCCGCCGCGGCGGCCATGGCATAGGTCTTGGTGAACGCCAGCGGCGAGAACAGCCGCCCTTCCTGCGCCTCGAGGGTGAACACGGGAATGAACGACAGCACGATGATTAACAGCGAAAAGAACAGTGCCGGCCCGACCTCGGCGGCCGCGTCGCCGATGACGCGCCACCTTTCGTCGCCCTCGAGTTGGGCGCCGGGGTGCTTGTGGTTCCATGCCTCGATATGCTTGTGCGCATTCTCGATCATCACCACCGCCGCATCGACCATCGCGCCGATGGCGATCGCGATGCCGCCCAGCGACATGATGTTGGCGGTGACACCCTGGTAGCGCATCACGATGAACGCTGCCAGGATGCCGATCGGGAGCGAGACGATCGCAACGAACGCCGATCGCAGGTGGAACAGGAAAATGAAGCAGACCACCGCGACGACCAGAAACTCCTCCAGCAGCTTGTGGCTCAGGTTGTCCACGGCACGCTTGATCAGGCTCGACCGGTCATAGGTGGGCACGATCTCCACGCCCTTGGGCAAGCTCGCCTGCAGGGTCTTGAGCTTGTCCTTGACCGCTGCGATGGTCTGCAGCGCGTTCTTGCCCGAGCGCATCACGATCACGGCGCCGACGGCCTCACCCTCGCCGTCGAGCTCGCCGATGCCGCGCCGCATCTCCGGACCGATCTGCACCCGGGCCACGTCGCCCAGGCGCACCGACACCCCAGCGTCAGTGGTCATGAGTGGCACCTTGCGGAAGTCCTCAAGGCTCTGCAGGTAGCCCGAAGCGCGCACCATGTACTCGGCTTCTCCGAGTTCGAGCACCGAGCCGCCGCTCTCCTGGTTGGCGCGCTGGACCGCCTCCACGACCTTGGTGTGCGCGATCTTGTAGGCCGCGAGCTTGTCCGGGTCGAGCACGATCTGGTACTGGCGCACCATGCCGCCCACCGAGGCGACTTCGGCCACGTCGGGCACGGTCTTCAGCTCGTACTTGAGGAACCAGTCCTGCAGGGCGCGCAGTTGCGAAGCGTCCTGCGTGCCGCTGCGATCGACCAATGCGTACTGGTAAATCCAACCCACGCCGGAAGCGTCCGGCCCGAGCGAGGCCTTCGCGCCAGCCGGCAGGCGCGACTGCACCTGGTTCAGGTATTCGAGCACCCGCGAGCGCGCCCAGTAGAGGTCGGTGCCGTCCTCGAACAGCACGTACACGAACGAGTCGCCGAAGAAGGAGTAGCCGCGCACCATCTTGGCGCCAGGCACCGAGAGCATCGTCGTCGTCAGCGGGTAGGTGACCTGGTTCTCGACGATGCGCGGCGCCTGGCCCGGGTAGGTCGTGCGGATGATGACCTGCACGTCCGACAGGTCGGGCAGCGCGTCCAGCGGCGTTCGCAGTACCGAGTAGACCCCCCAGGCGCTGAGCATCAAGGTCGCCAGCAGCACGAGGAAACGGTTGGCGATGGACCAGCGGATCAGCCTGGCGATCATGGCTTTCGTCCCGGTGCGGGTGCCGTGGCCGCCTGAGGCTGGGCTGCCATCGGTGTCACGCGGGTGAGCTGCGGCAGGTCGTCCGCGCCCATGAAGAACTCGAAGTTCACGCGATCTCCGACCCGAACGCTGCGCGACGCGCCGCCGGGCGGCAGCTTGAAGTCCATCGTCATCGGACCCCACTTCATCGTGGGAATGGGGCCATGCGACAAGGTCATCGCGTCCTTGCCGATGCTGACCACCTGGGCTTCGCCCCCATGCCGTGGCACGCTGGCGGCGGCCGCCGCGGCAGGAGGCGTGGCGACGGTGGCCGGCTCGCCGTTCAAGCGGGTCTCGACGCCTTTGAGGCTGGCCTCCGAGTCGATCAGGAACTGCGAAGACACCACCACGCGCTGCCCGGCCGAGAGGCCGCGCTTGATCTCGGTCTGGCCGCCGCTCTCGAGGCCAGCTTCGACCTCGACCGGGCGGAAGCGCCCGTGGTCTTCGGCCAGTAGCACGACCGTGCGCTTACCTGTCTGGATCACCGCTTCGGTGGGCACAAGCAAGGTCTTGCCAAGCCGCATGTCCGTGAAGTTCATCGTCACGAACATTCCCGGGACCAGCCGGCTGCCGGGGTTGGCGAGTTCCA
>JAQGLP010000470.1 GCA_028292835.1 Variovorax sp. | reverse complement strand
GCTGCACGTTGTACAGCTCGGTGAACTTGCGCCCGTCGTCGGGCGGCGTGTAGGCCATGAATTCCTGGTGCGCCTGCCGGCCGAGGTTGCGCGTGTCGACCAGAAACAGCACGCGCTTGGCGCCGCCGAACTTGAGCAGCCGATACACCGACGTGATGGCGGTGAAGGTCTTGCCCGCGCCGGTCGCCATGTGGACGAGGGCACGCGGCTTGCCCTGCGCCAGTGACTTCTCTAGACCGGTGACGGCGCTGACCTGGCAGTCGCGCAGATTGCGCTCGGGCAACGCGGGCATGCGCTCGGCCAGTCGGCGGCGCAGCGTGTCGGGCTGCGCGAGCAGTTCAGCCAGATGCCTGGGCCGAAAGAAGTGGAAGACTTCGCGCGAGCGCGGTGCCGGGTCGCGGCCATCGGTGAAGCGGATGACCTGGTCGGTGCTCTCGAACAGGAAGGGCAGCGGTGCGGCCCGCAGGCGCCACTTGAGCCCGCTGCTGGCGTAGCGCGCGGTCTGCTCCTCGACGAAGGTGAGGATGGTGGCGTCGGGTTTGGCCTCGATCACGCCGACCGGCGCGCGGTCGACGAACAGCACATAGTCGGCGGGGCCCGTGTCGGTCGGGTATTCGCGCACCGCCACACCGCGACCGGCGCCCAGGTTGAGTTGCTTCATGTCCTGAACGGCCCAGCCGGCGGCGGCCAGCTTCTGGTCGATCTGCTGGCGGGCTTTGGCTTCGGGCGTCATGTGGCGTGGATTGTCGGCGACGAAGCGCGCCCGGCACCGCTGCTGCAACAATCGACGCCGATGCCACCGATCTCGCTCCAGGAAACACCCGTCGCCCCGGCGCGCGCCCAGGCCCCGCGCATCGGCGCGCTCGAACCGCTGCAGATGCCCGTGTTCCGCCTGCTCTGGAGCACCTGGCTGATCGCCAACGTCTGCATGTGGATGAACGACGTGGCGGCGGCCTGGATGATGAGCTCGCTCACCACCACGCCGCTGTGGGTGGCGCTGGTGCAATCGGCCTCCACGCTGCCGGTGTTCCTGCTCGGGCTGCCGAGCGGAGCCCTGGCCGACATCCTGGACCGGCGACGCTGGCTGGTGGCCACCCAGCTCTGGCTGGCGGGCGTGGCCATCGTGCTGTGCGCCACCGTCGCGCTCGACCTGATGAGCGCGCCGCTGCTGCTGGCCCTGACATTCGCCAACGGTATCGGCCTGGCGCTGCGCTGGCCGGTGTTCTCGGCCATCGTGCCCGAGCTGGTGCCGCGCACCCACCTGCCCGCCGCGCTCGGGCTCAACGGCATCGCGATGAACGCCTCGCGAATCATCGGCCCGCTGGCGGCAGGCGCGCTGATCGCCAGCGCCGGCAGCGTCTGGGTGTTCGTGCTCAACGCGGTGCTGTCGGTGGCCTCGGGCTTCATCGTGCTGCGCTGGCGGCGCCAGCACACGCCCAGCCCGCTCGGACGCGAGCGCCTGATCGGCGCGATGCGCGTCGGCATGCAGTTCGTGCGCCAGTCGCACCGCATGCGGGCGGTGCTCGCGCGCGTGGCGATCTTCTTCCTGCACTCCACGGCGCTGCTGGCGCTGCTGCCGCTGCTGGCACGCGGGTTGCGGGGCGGCGGCGCCGGAACCTTCACGCTGCTGCTGGCGGCCATGGGCACCGGCGCCATCGTGGCGGTCCTGTTCCTGCCGCGCCTGCGCCAGGACTTGGAACGAGACCAGCTGGTGCTGCGCGGGACGCTGCTGCAATCGGCAGCCACCGCCGTGATGGCCTTCGCGCCGACCGCCTGGGTCGCGGTGCCCGCGATGTTCTTTGGCGGCATGGCCTGGATCGCGGTCGCCAACTCGCTGTCGGTGTCGGCCCAGCTTGCGCTGCCCGACTGGGTGCGCGCGCGCGGCATGTCGATGTACCAGATGGCGATCATGGGCGCCAGCGCCTTCGGTGCCGCACTGTGGGGCCAAGTGGCGACTGTCGGCTCGCTGCGGGCCAGTCTGGGGGTTGCCGCCATCAGCGGCACCGTGGCGATGCTCGTCGCGTTGCGCTTCGTGAACGAGGCCGACGGCCATGGCGAAGAAGACGACATGAGCCCGGCACAACCCGGCTGGGCGGCCGGACCGCCCGCCGAGGCCCCGGGCGAAGCCGGCCGCGTGGTCGTCACCGTCGAATACCTGATCGACCCGGCACGCGCCGTCGCATTCCATCAGGTGATGCAGGAGACCCGGCGCGCGCGCCTGGGCCAGGGCGCCATCGCCTGGCACCTGATGCACGATATCGCGCAGCCCGAGCGCTTCGTCGAGCAGATCGTCGACGAGTCTTGGACCGAGCACCGGCGCCGCTTCCACCGCGCAACCGCCGCCGACCTCGCGCTGCGCGAGCGGCGACTGGCGTTCCACCAGGGCGAGACGACGCCGCTGATCACGCGCTACGTGGAGCGGCGCTGAGGTCACGGGGGACATCCCGCCACGAGCCGCAGCATTTGTGACCTTGCTGCTAGCATCCGACAGGCAGAGGCGAAAAGCCTCGCACATCCACCTAGAGGAGACAACGTGGGAGAACTTCTTTCTCTCCTGCGCTTCAGCGCCGGCTCGGGCCACATCTGGCTGGACGAGCAGCGCATGTTGCTTCTGCATGCGCGCGCATTCGCCGAACTGCGCAAGGAGCTGCTCGATTCGCTGGGCGTGGAACGCGCGCGCGGATTGCTTGTGCGCATGGGCTTCGCCTCGGGCCAGCGCGACGGCGAACTGGCGGTCAAGGAACGCCGCGCCGGCCTGCGCACCGAGGAAGCCTTCATGCTCGGCCCCCGATTGCATTCAATCGAAGGCATCGTCAGCGTCGAGAAGGTCCAGCTCGACATGGACCTCGGGACCAAGCACTTCTTCGGCGAATTCCTGTGGGAGAACTCCTGGGAGTGCGAAGCGCACGTGGCGGATTTCGGCCACGGCGAAGATCCGCAATGCTGGTCGCAGATCGGCTATGCCTCCGGCTACACCAGCGCCTTCATGGGCCGGCTCATCGTCTTTAAGGAAGTCGAGTGCACCAGCATGGGCGACAGCCGATGTCGCATCGTCGGCCATCCGGTGGAGGAGTGGCAGGACGAGCGCCACCTCGCCTACTTCAGGCAGCACCACGTGGCCGAGCGGCTGATCGAATTCAACCTCGGGCTCGAGCACATCCGCAGCCTGCAGCCGCGCCG
>JAQGLP010000468.1 GCA_028292835.1 Variovorax sp. | reverse complement strand
GATTCCCCTCGCTGGATCGGATTGGACAGGCGCCCGAAACCCTCGACTTCCACCGTGACCGTGCTGCCGGGGACCAGCCAGGCCGGCGGCTGGTGCATGGCGGCGACGCCAGCGGGCGTCCCGGTCGCGATCACATCGCCGGGGTCCAGCGGCATGCGGTGCGAGATGTAGGAGATCAGGTGCGCAATATTGAACAGCATCGTCGCCGTCGAGCCGTCCTGCAGCACGCGGCCGTCGATGTCCAGCCGGATGCCGACCCGCTGCGGGTGCGGCAGTTCGTCCGGCGTGGCCAGCCAGGGGCCCAGTGGCGAGGAGGCGGGCAGGTTCTTGCCCCGCACGAAATTGCCGCCGTCGCCCTTGACCAGGTCGCTGCCGCTGATGTCGTTGTGGGCGGTGTAGCCGGCCACGTACCGCATGGCCTCGTCGCGCCCGACGCGCAGGGCGCGCCGTCCGATCACCACGGCCAGCTCGGCCTCGTAGCCGACGTTGCCCACATCCGGCGGCAGCAGGATCGGCGCGCCGGGACCGATGACGGTGCGGCCAGAGCGCACGAACGTGACCGGCTCGGCCGGCGCCGCCATGCCGCGCTCGGCCAGCGCGTCGGTGTAGTTGAAGGCCGCGCCGACGATCTTGCCGGGGCGCGGCAGCGGCGCGAGCAGCTGCACATCGGCCAGCGGGCGCAGGGCGCCGGGGTCGAAGCGGGCCTCGGCGAGCCGGCGCGACCAGCGGTCGAGTCCCTCGTCGATGAAGGCCTGGAGCGAGGGCGGCGTGGTGCCCAGCACCGTGCGGCAGGCCAGGTGCGACAGGTCCACCACCTGGCTGCCGCGCAGCACGCCGGCGACCGCCTGGCCTTGGGGCCCCTGGAAGGTGACGAAACGCATCCGGCGCCTTAACCCGCGCGGTAGCGCTCGAGGATCGAGCGGTCGATCTCGATGCCCAGGCCAGGCCCGGTCGGGACCTGCACCTTGCCGCGGTTCTGCACGATCGGCTCGAGCGACAGGTGGTCGCGGAACGGGTTCTCGCATTGCTCGAATTCGAGCAGCGGGGGCATCGGCCGGAAGCTCGGCGGCTGGTCCGGCAGCGAAGCCAGGAAGTGCAGCGTGGCGGCCAGCCCGATGGCGGAGCCCCAGGCGTGCGGTACGCATTCGACGCCGTGCGCGCTGGCCAGCGTGGCGATCTTGCGGCACTCGCTGATGCCGCCGGCAGCGCAGACGTCGGGCTGCACGATATCCATCGCCTTGCGCACCACGAGGTCGCGGAAGCCCCAGCGGGTGAATTCGTTCTCGCCGCCGGCCACGGCGATGTCGAGGGCGCGGGTCACTTCCACGTAGCCATCGATGTCCTCGGGCGAGATCGGCTCCTCGAACCATTCGACGTCGAGCTTCTCCAGCTCGCGTCCCATGCGGATGGCCTGCGGCACCGTCAGGCAATGGTTGGCGTCCACCATCAGGCGCACACCGTCGCCGATGGCGTCGCGCACCGCGGCCACCCGGCGGATGTCCAGCTTGGGATCGCCCAGCCCGATCTTCATCTTGACGGCGCTGAAGCCCTGCTCGACATACTCCTTGGCCTCCTCGACCGCTTCCTCGACCAGCCGGTCCATGTCGATGAAGTACAGGCCCGTGGCGTAGGCCGTCACCTCGGTGCGTTGGGCGCCGCCGATCAGCTTGTGGATCGGCTTGTTGCAGGCCTTGCCGATGATGTCCCACAGGGCGATGTCGATGCCGCTCATGGCCGAGGTCACCATCCCGCGCGGGCCGTAGTCCTTGATCCGGTTGTACAGGTCTTCCCAGATCACTTCGACGTCGAAGGCGTCGCGGCCGATGATGCGCGGCGCGAACTGGGTTTCGATATAGGCCCTGGCCACTGCCGACGGGCCGTAGCACTCCCCCCAGCCGATGATGCCGTCGGTGGTCTCGATCTCGACGATGCAGGACCCGCGGGTCTTGTACAGCCAGCCGCGCGACGAGGTAAAGGGGCGCTCCACGGGTGCGGAGACGACGTGGCAGGTGACTTTCTTGATGGGGCTCATTTTTCTCTTACTTTTTCTCGGCGACGAAGATCTTCTTGCCGACTTCGTTCAGCGATTTCTGCACGTTGTTGATCTCGTTGACCAGCGCCGTGCCGGTCAGGTCGTCCACGAGGGCGCCGCCGGCATCGGAGGTGGCCTTGAACCTGGGGCTCTGGATGGCCTTGCCGAAGATGGCGGTGAGCTTCTCGCGGACGGCGGGCGGCGTGGCCGCCGGGGCGACGATGTAGGCCATCTGGACCAGCGGGCCGTACGGAAAGACGTTGTAGCCCTTTTCCTTGAAGGTCGGCACGTCGGGCAGCGACTTCAGGCGCTCGTTGCCGAAGACGGCGATCGGGCGCACCAGGCCGCCGTCGATCTGCGACTTGCTCTCCGACGGCTTGAGCACGCCGGCCTCGATCTGCTTGCCCGCCAGGTCGGCGATCACCTTGGAGCCGCCCGTGTAGGGCACCGGCAGCGTCTGCACCCCGGCCACCTGGCCCGTCATCACGGCGAAGATGTGATTGAGGTTGTTGTTCCCGGGAATGCCGATGGACACCTTGTCGGGATTGCTCTTCACGTGGGCCAGGAAACTCTCCAGCGTCTTGTAGGGACCGCTGGCCGGCACCAGCAGGATCAGCGGGTCGGTGGTGACCCGCGCAATCGGCGCGAACTGCTCGTTGCGCAGGGGCGTGAGCCCCTGGGCGATCAGGGCCAGGGTGGAACTCGTGCCCATGCCGATGGTGTAGCCATCGGGCTCGGCATTGGCCACCTTGGTCAGGCCGATGGCGCCGGTCGCCCCGGGCACGTTTTCGACGATCACCCGCACACCCTGCTCGGCGGCGAGCTGGGCCAGCGCGCGCGCCGAAATGTCGTTCGAACCGCCCGCGTTCCACGGCACGATGAAGCGGATTTCCTTGCTCGGAAAGGGCTCGGCCGCAAAGGCGGCGGTTCCGGCGACGAGCAGCACGGCGGCTGCACCCACGACTTTGGCGGCAAGCCCGGCAACGGACGATTTCAGGGCCATCGGGAACTCCTGGTTGAATGGCTGCGAAGACGGCTAATGTTATAACAAACAACAAAGGCCTTGCAACACGCGTGCCGAGGCCGGGCGCATGCGAGACGCTCCCTTGGCAATCCGAACTGGGGGCCGGCAACGCCGGCGGCGACCGGCCTAGCTCCGGCCGGCCTTGTGTCGCAGCATGGCGCCGATGTCCTCGCGGGCGCTGTCGATGTCGCCGCGTACCGCTGCCGCGGCGGCTTCGCCATCGCCCCTGCGCAGCGCCGCGACGGTCGCCACGTGGGCGCCGTAGCGCTTGAGGCTGGGGATGTTCTGCGGCAGGGCGAGCGTCAGGGTCGGGGCGCACCGCAACCAGGTGCTCTCGATGATTTCCTCCACGATCGGCATCCCGCACAGGTCGTAGATGCCGAAATGGAAGCGGTGGTGCGCCGCCAGGTATTGCTCCGTGCGGCTTTCCTCGACCGAGCGCTTCATTTCCTGCAGGAAGCGCTCGACGGCGTCGATCCGCTCGGGTGTTGCATGCGCCGCCGCCGCCGCGGCCGCCATCGGCTCGAGGCTGGCCCGCACCGTCATGAGCTGCCTGAACTGGTCTTCGTCGAGCAGCGGCACGATGGCCGCCCCGGCCGGGCCGAGGCCGCCCCGCTCCAGCACCTTTTCGGCGATCAGCCGGTTGACCGCATCGCGCACCGGGGTCAGGCTGATGCCCAGGTCGTCGGCCACCTGCCGCAACACCACCCGCTCCCCGGGCGCAAAACGCCCGGCCAGCAGCGCCGCCTTGAGCGAGGCGTACGCGCGGTCCCAGAGGGTGCTGCGTTCGAGTGATTCCAGGCGGGGCGGGCTCATGGCGCAATTGTGGCGCGTCGCATCTGGCGACGCGCAGCGGCCGGCCTCCGGCGCTTGGGCTGAAGGCTGCGCGCGAGGCGCAGCGCCTCAAAGGCCAGTTGGAGAAGGGGCACGATCCGCGTGTGGTTCGTGCGCTTGAAAAACAGGCGATCCCGAAAGCCGATTCCATCGAGTCGCTGTTTCGGCAGTGGTACGAGGCGTACTGCAAGAAAAACAAGAAAGGCCATCACGACGTGATGCGCTCCTTCGAGCTTCACGTCTTTCCACGTATCGGTGCCCTGCCTGCGGACAAGGTCACGCTACATGAATGGCTAGACCTGCTTGGAGACTATGCGCGTCTTGGGCAAATCGACTTTCGCTCATACGATCCTCCTCACGAGTTCCCCGTCTTACTTTGCCGGAAGCCAGGGTAGTTAAAGGCAGAGGCAATCTTGTCGCAGTCTGCAGCCGAGACCCCGCCGCCGCGCGCAGTTGAAAACCATAGCTCCCGGACCTGCGTTTCCATCGTGTCGATGATCGCCGTGGCTTCACTGCGCTCCAGCAGAAAACGCGCGCTTTGTGACAGCAGGTTTGAGGCGTTCGCGAACCTACCTGCATCGCCGCATTCCATTGCCAGGTCGCGCCGCTCAATGCTCACCGGCACGGCGGGTGTCAGGTCGTAGGCTGGCGAGACCCTCCAGTCCGTGTCTTTTGCAATCAGCGCGTGGTTGCGCGGGTGATCGTCGTTATTCGAAATCAGCGCGTTGAAGCACATGCGCCTGAACACTTCCGCCGCGTTGGCCGCCGGTTTGGCACAGGCCCGGCGGACCTCTTCAGCAAGCTGCACATAGGACCAGCGGTCTCGTGACTGATAGTTGTCCTCTGCGCGCAGCAAAGTGAGCGCGCTGATCATGCGGGCGCGCAGGTATCCGGCGTCAGTCTTTTCGCGGTCGAAGCGTTTGACCAGCAAAACGTCCCGGCCCGCGACTTCGACGACGCGGCTTTCCGCCGTCGTGAGGCCGCAGGCACGGGCGAGGAGCAGCATGGCGTGTTCAACGCGCGCGCTGTTCCATGGGTCAGTCCCGACATTGAACTTTGCAATCCAAAGGCCGTCAGCGTCTTCGACGACAGCCTTGGGACGCGCACCCCCCATGGACGTGCCAACCACCAGCAGGTTGCCGACCTGTTCATGGACCGCATCTGGCGGGACCTCTTCATCAGCAATGATGGCGTCCGCCGTCGCTTGCACCTTTGCGAGATCAAGGGTCTGGTTGAAGCTGCGTTTCGGCGCGGGCGGCATCTGGTTGAGGCCGAAACCGAGCGCGCCCGCCCGGTCGTCCGGCGAGTACAGGAGATAGTCAAGTTCGCCGGGTTGTGCCACGCCCAGATGCTTTTGAATGACGCGGCGCCCCCAGTAATCGGGACTAGCATCGCGCAGCGCACCGAACACGCCGTTCAGGGCGTTGGTTGAATAGGTCCGGTCAGCAAGCTTCAGCTCGATAGGGTCGAGCGGAACGGCGTCCTTGCGTGCGAGGTAACTACGACCATAGACAAAACGGCCCTCCGGCACACTGCGCCGGTTAGGCTGAAGCTGGAAGCGGCCCGCTGTCACCGGTGCTGTCTCTCCGGGGAGGGTGATGTAGACGAAGCATTCGCGCGGGGTCTCAGAAGTCATTGCTCAGCTCCGGCTTTGTTCTGGCGCGCCCCGGGTCGCGGGCTAGGGCGAGGGTCTGGCATTCCTGATCCTTTTCCGGCAGGGCGACCTCATCGAGCTGGGGCAGGAGGTCAAGCGCCCAGAGCATCGCCGCGTAGACGGCCATACTCGTCGAAGGCTTGCCTTTCTCAGCGTCGCCGACAGCCCTGGGACCCGTCCCGATCCTCCCGGCCATGTCTTCAATGGTCAGGTTGCGCCGAACCCGTGCCGTGCGCAGGTCTGCCCCCAGCCGTTTGAGCGATTGCTCTACGGCGTAGGGAGGTGCGGTCAGGAGCTTGTTGCGGGCTGTCATAGCGTCACCGTCTGAGGGTTAGCCTTCAAGGAATCACGTCCTCAAGCCTGAAGGCAATAAAAATGCTCTTAAGAGCCTATTAACGGCGTTAATTATTCCTTAAGAGCAGATTAAGGCTGCTGGGGCTTGAAATATATGCAGATGTTGCTCCGGGAGGTCAACAATCGCATCTCCATCAAAGCCCGCAATGCCCACCTGCCTGGGCCGGTCCGGCTCAGCGCGTGAACCCGCGACAATAGAGGGTTAGGTCGGATGGCGTCTTCGTGACGCGAGCCCGGCCCTCTGTGTACATAAACGTGTACATACTTGCCAAAAATCAGACATGTCGAACCTCACATTCCTAGCAGAGACGCGGCGCAGACGCACTTTTGCTATCATTTCGCACCCCGACGCCGGCAAGACCACCCTCACGGAAAAGCTGCTGCTGTTCTCGGGCGCGATCCAGATCGCCGGCTCGGTCAAAGCGCGCAAGGCCTCGCGCCACGCCACCTCGGACTGGATGGAAATCGAGAAGCAGCGCGGCATCTCGGTCGCCTCCTCGGTGATGCAGATGGTCTACCGCGACCACGTCATCAACCTGCTCGACACGCCCGGCCACAAGGACTTCTCGGAAGACACCTACCGGGTGCTGACGGCCGTTGATTCGGCGCTGATGGTGATCGACGCGGCCAACGGCGTGGAGGCGCAGACGCGGCGCCTGATCGAGGTCTGCCGCCAGCGCGACACGCCCATCATCACCTTCGTCAACAAGATGGACCGCGAGGTGCGCGAGCCCCTCGACATCCTCGACGAGGTGGAGCGCGAGCTCGGCATGCCGTGCGTGCCGATGACCTGGCCGGTCGGCCAGGGCAAGACCTTCGGCGGCATCATGAACCTGCGCACGCAGGCGATGACGGTGTTCGAGTCGGGCAAGGAGCGCCTGTCGGACGACTTCGAGACCATCCCGCTTACCGACCGCGAAGCCTTGATCCAACGCTTTGGCCACGAGTTCGAGACCGCCGAGCAGAGCATGGAACTGGCCGTCGGCGCCTCGCCCGCCTGGGACCACGAGGCCTTCCTGGCCGGCAGGCAGACACCGGTCTTCTTCGGCTCCGGCGTCAACAACTTCGGGGTGGCCGAGGTGCTCGACGCGCTGGTCGACCTGGCGCCGGCGCCACAGCCGCGCACCAGCACCACGCTGGTGAACCGCCAGCCGGTGGTCAGGGAGATCCAGCCGGAGGACCGCGACTTCGCCGGCGTCGTTTTCAAGGTGCAGGCCAACATGGACGCCAACCACCGCGACCGCATCGCCTTCGTGCGCATGGCCTCGGGCAAGTACACGCCGGGGATGAAGCTGCGGGTGCAGCGCACCGCCAAGGAACTGCGTCCGACTTCCGTCGTCACCTTCATGAGCCAGCGCCGCGAGGCGGTGGAAGAAGCCTACGCCGGCGACATCGTCGGCTTCACGACGCACGGCGGCGTGCAGCTGGGCGACACCATCACCGACGGCGCCAGCCTGCAGTTCACCGGCCTGCCCTTCTTCGCGCCGGAACTCTTCATGACCGTGATCCTGAAGAACCCGCTGCGCACCAAGCAGCTGCAGCAGGGCCTGGCCCAGCTCGGCGAGGAAGGCGCCATCCAGGTGTTCAAGCCCGAGGCCGGCGGGGCCATGCTGCTGGGTGCCGTCGGGCAGCTGCAATTCGAAGTGGTGCAGCATCGCCTGAAGGCCGAGTACGACGCCGACGTGCGGCTGGAAGGCTCGCAGTACACGGGCGCGCGCTGGATCACCGCCGACACGCCGGTCGAACTGCGCGCCTTCGTCGACGCCTACCCGCAGCGCATGGCGCTCGACGCGGCCAACACGCTGGCCTTCCTGTGCACCTCGCCCTACGACGTGCGCCTCGCGCAGGAGCGCTTTCCGAAGATCCACTTCCATCCACTGCGCGAGCACGCGGGACTGGCGCTGCAGACGGCCGGGTGACGGCGGGACCTTTCTTTGCGGCCCCGGTGTGCGCCGGGGCGCCATCGGCGGCTGCCACGACGCTGCCGCATTCGCCCGACGCGTCGCGCATGCAGCCGCTGTCTGCCTGGCCCGCCGAGGCTCGGCGCGGGCTCGTGGGCGTGTTCACCGACATCGACGACACCCTCACCACCGGGGGCGCCATCACGTCCGATGCGCTCGCCGCGTTGCGCGGCCTGAAGGCGGCCGGCCTGCACGTGGTCGCGATCACGGGGCGGCCGGTGGGCTGGAGCGAGCCCTTCGCGGCGGCCTGGCCGGTCGATGCGATCGTGGCGGAGAACGGCGCCGTGGCGCTGGCCCCGACAGGTCAAAATAACCCACAGCCCTTGTCGGACGGGCTTTCCGTGCTATCAAAACTGTATCAACAGGACGCCGCCACGCGCACTGCCAACGTCGTGCGCATGCAGCGGGTGCTGTCGCGCATCGAGCGCGAACTGCCCGGCGCGCGGCGCGCCACCGATTCGCCCGGGCGCGAGACCGACATCGCCATCGACCACAGCGAATTCGCCCACCTGGACGACGCGCAGATCGCCGCCGTCGTCGCGCTGATGAAGAGCGAAGGCATGCACGCCACCGTCAGCAGCATCCACATCAACGGCTGGTACGGCGAGCACGACAAGCTCGAAGGCGCGCGCTGGATCGTGCGCGAGCTGTGGCGCCGCGACCTCGACGCCGAGAGGGACCGCTGGGCCTACGTCGGCGACTCGACCAACGACCAGCGCATGTTCGAGGCGTTTGCGAACAGCATCGGCGTCGCCAACGTGCGCCGCTTCGTGCCGCGGCTGGCGCACCTGCCGCGCTACGTCACCGGGGGCGAGCGCGGGGCGGGGTTCGCGGAGGTGGCGCGGGCGGTTCTGGATCCAATCGAGCGCCAGCCCCTGTGAATCCTTACACTTTTGCTATCATTTAAATAGCAAACGGACCGGGCGCGCACCGTTCGTATTCGACAGCGGCCGCACGCCAGCGCGCCCGGCCGTGCCCCTCACCGCCCACGTCGGTTGCGCCTGAAGTACCGCAGCTTGCGCAGCAGGCTGTACGAGATCTGGATCTTCCCGGGCTGCAGCGGCTCGTCGGGCGTGGAGCGCAGCCAGGGCGACTTGGAGTGGCCGAGCAGCTGGCCCGAGTACACGCTGCGGTGGCCTACCACGATGTACGCGGTGACGCAGGCGGTGGCGAAATAAGGCCCCGCCGAACTGCCAAACAGCTCGAATCCCATGAGCACGGCCGCGATCGGCGTGTTGGAGGCGGCCGCCACCACCGCCACCATGCCCACCGCCGCGCCGAGCGCGGGGCTGACGCCGAGCAGATGGCCCAGCGTGTTGCCGACCAGCGCGCCGATCACGAACTGGGGCGTCACCACGCCGCCGTAGAAGCCCGAGCCGAGCGTGACCGCCACCAGCAGCGTCTTCCAGAGAAAGCCGAGCGCG
>JAQGLP010000464.1 GCA_028292835.1 Variovorax sp. | reverse complement strand
TCGGGCCGTCGGCGTAGAGCGCCATCACGGCCAGCGTCATGGCGGCGTCGGGGATGTGGTTGCAGTCGAGGTCGATGGCCTGGAGCGGCCAGGCGCCGCGCGAGACTTCGAGCCAGTTGGCGCCGCTTTCGATGCGCGCGCCCATCTGCCGGGCCGCCTCGACAAAGCGGATGTCGCCCTGGATCGACGCCGTGCCGACGCCTTCGATTCTCAGGCCCTTGGGGCTCTCGACACCTGCCGCCATTGCGCCGAGCGCTATGAAATAGCTGGCAGAGGAGGCATCCGCCTCGACGTGGATCTCGCCCGGCGAACGGTAGGTGCTGCCGGCCGGAATCGTGAAGCGCCGCCAGCCGTCGCGCCCGACCTCGATGCCGAAGCGCGCCAGCAGGTTGAGCGTGATCTCGATGTAGGGGCGCGAGATCAGCTCGCCCGCCACCTCGATCACGATGTCGCGCCGCGCCGCCAGCGGCAGCGCCAGCAGCAGGGCGGTCAGGAACTGGCTCGACACGTCGCCACGCACGCGGATCGGCCGGTCGAGCCGGAGCGCTGCACCTTCGACGCCCCGGATGCGCAGCGGCGGAAAACCATCGTTGCCCAGGTAGTCGATGTCGCATCCCAACTGGCGCAGCGCCTCGACCAGGTCGCCGATCGGCCGCTCGTGCATGCGTGCCACGCCGCTGAGCTCGAAGGTGCCGCCCAGAAGGGCCAGTGCCGCCGTCAGGGGGCGCATCGCTGTGCCGGCATTGCCCAGGAACAGCGCGGCGCCCGCCGTGCGCGGCCGTGCGCCCAGGCCTTCGATGCGCAATGGTCCCTCGCCCGTGCGCTCGATGCCGCAGCCGAGCTGCGCCAGGGCGTCGAGCATGACCCGCGTGTCGTCCGAGCCCAGCAGGTCGTGCACCGTGGTGGTGCCGCTGGCCAGTGCCGCCAGCAGCAGGACGCGGTTGGAAATGCTCTTGGAGCCGGGCAGGCGCACCGCGCCGGCGACGGAGGCGAGCGGGGGCAGGTCGAGAAACGGGATCGGGTACATGGAGTCGAGGAGGGCGCCGGTGCCCGCAATCAGGGCGCGGAAAGAGACGTTTCGGGCGCAACCGTCCCGGTGGCTCGCCAGTTGCCGCGCACCCGGCTGGCCGCGTCGATCGCGGCTTCCAGCACCACCGCGTCGCCGGCGCCGATGGCGGCTTCCAGGGCCTGCAGGGCCTCGCGGAACGCTTCCGCCTGGGCCAGCAGCTGCATGCGGTTGGCCAGCAGGATGTCGCGCCAGATGGTCGGGTCGCTCGCCGCGATGCGGGAGAAGTCCCGGAAGCCCGGCCCGGCAAGTTCCAGGTAGCGTTCGCCCTGCGGCTGCGCGACGATGCCGTTGATGAACGCGAAGGCCAGCAGGTGCGGCAGGTGGCTCACTGCGGCGAACGCGCTGTCGTGGTCTTCCGGGCGCATCGTGACGACGCGCGCGCCAATAGCGCTCCACAGCTGTGTGGCGCGCTGCACGTTGGAGCGCAGCGTCGCCTTGACGGGGGTCAGCACGACCTGGCGGCCAGCGAACAGAGTCGCTTCGGCATGATCGATGCCCGCCAGTTCCTTGCCTGCGATCGGGTGGGCCGGCACGAAGTTGCCGAGCCGGCCCTGCAGTCCCAGGCGGGCGGCCTCGACGACATCGACCTTGGTGGAGCCCACGTCCATCACCAGGGCCTGCGGGGAGAGACCATGGCGCATCGCCTTGAACGTCGCCTCCGAGGCCGACACGGGCACCGCCATCAGCACCAGGTCGGCGCCCGAGACGGCCAGCAGCGCGGAAGGTGCCGCCACGTCGATCGCGCCCAACTGGCGCGCCCGCTCGGTGGTCGAGGGCGATTTGCTGTAGCCGACGACGCGCCGGACCAGCCCGGCCTTCTTGAGCGCCAGTGCGAAGGAGCCGCCCATCAGGCCGCAGCCGATCAGGCCGAGTTGCTCGAACATGCGGAATGGCCCTGACGATGCCGGATCAGGCGGTCACCGGGTAGGAACCCAGCACTTTATAGAACGCGCACAGCTCGCGCAGTTCCGAGAGCGCGGCCGCCACATGGGGCTGCGAGGGATGGCCGTCCAGGTCGATGTAGAAGTAATACTCCCACTGGCCGGTGCGCGCCGGACGCGACTCGAACCGGGTCATCGATACCTTGTGCGTCTTGAGCGGCACCAGCAGGTCATGCACCGCGCCGGGGCGGTTCGGCACCGAGACGATCAGGCTGGTGCAGTCCTGGCCCGAGGCCGGCGGTGTGGCCAGCGTCTGCGGCAGGCAGATGATGGCGAAGCGCGTGCGGTTGTAGGCGTCGTCCTGAATCGCGTGGGCGACGATGTGCAGGCCGAATTGGGTCGCCGCACGCTCGCTGGCCAGCCCGGCCCACGCCAGGTTGGTTGTTGCCAGGCGCGCACCCTCGGCGTTGCTGGAGACGGCTCGGCGCTCGGCGTTCGGCAGGTGCTTGGCCAGCCAGGTCTGGCACTGGGCCAGTGCCTGAGGGTGCGCCAGCACGGCCTCGATGCCGTCGAGCGAATTGACCTGGCGCAGCAGGTTGTGGCGCACCAGCAGGCTGACCTCGCCCACCACATGCGTGGGTGAGTGCAAGAACATGTCGAGCGAACGCGTGACCACGCCTTCGTTGGAGTTCTCGACGCCGACCACGCCGTACTGCGCGCTGCCGCTGGCCGTGGCGTGGAACACCTCGTCGAAGCTGGCGCAGTACACCAGGTCGGCCGCGCCGCCGAAGTACTCGATCGCGGCCTGCTCGCAGAAGGTGCCGGCCGGCCCGAGCACCGCCACGCGCTGCGGTGATTCGAGCGCCAGGCAGGCCGACATGATCTCGCGCCAGATGGCGGCTATGTGCGTGTCCTTGAGCGGCCCGGCATTGCCGCGCTGCATCTTGTCGATGACCTGCGCGACACGGTCGGGGCGAAAGAAAGGCGTGCCTTCCCGCTTCTTGACCTCTCCGACCGCCTCCGCCACCCGGGCGCGCTGGTTCAGCAGCGACAGAAGCTGCTGGTCGAGCGAATCGATCCGGACCCGCAGATCGGCCAAGCCGACCGAGGACTCGGCGGGGGGCGGGACGACGGGTGTAGCGGAAGAAGAAGGCAGCGAAGCAGTCATGCGGTCAGGCGTCGGGCCACGCCCGAAATCAGGCGTGAAGGCGCTCGAATTCTCGCATGTACGCCACCAGCGCCTGCACGCCGGCCAGCGGCATCGCGTTGTAGAGGCTGGCACGCATGCCGCCGACCGACTTGTGACCCTTGAGCTGCAGCAGCCCGGCCGCGCGCGCTCCGGCCAGGAAGGCCTCGTTGCGACTTTCGTCGGCCAGGAAAAAGGGCACGTTCATGCGCGAGCGGCTGCCGGGCGCCACCTTGTTGTCGTAGAGCGCCGAGCCGTCGATGAAGTCGTAGAGCAGCCCGGACTTGGCGATGTTGCGTCGCTCCATCGCCGCCACGCCCGTGAAGCCGTCCTCGCTTTGCTGCAGCAGCCACTGAAAGGTCAGTCCGGCGATATAGATGGCCCAGGTCGGTGGCGTGTTGTACATCGAGCGGTTGTCGGCCACGATCCTGTAATTGAAAGCGCTCGGGCAAATCTCCAGCGCATGGCCCAGCAGGTCGTCGCGCACCACCACCAGGGTCAGGCCGGCCGGCCCGAGGTTCTTTTGAGCGCCGCCAAAGGCCAGCCCGACGCGGCGCCAGTCGACCGGCCGCGACGCCACATGCGACGAAAAGTCGATCACCAGCGGCGCCGCACTGCCGAGCGCCGCGAGATCGGGCAGTTCCTGGAACTCCAGACCGTTGATGGTTTCGTTGCCGCAGATGTGGACGTAGGCGGCCTCGCTCGACAGCCTCCAGCCCGACGCTTCGGGCAGCCGGGTGAAGCCCGTCTCGGCATTGCTCGCGGCGACGCGCGCCTCGCAATAGCGCTGGGCTTCCTTTTGCGACTTGGCGCTCCAGCTGCCGGTGACGACGAAATCGGCGATGCCCCCGCGCGACAGGTTCATCGGCACGATGGCGTTCTCGCCCAGGCCGCCACCCTGCAGGAACAGGATATGGAAGTGCTCCGGCACCGCCAGCAGCGCGCGGAAGTCGGCTTCGGCCTGCTCGCAGATCGAGACGAATTCCCGACCCCGATGGCTCATCTCCATCACGCTCATGCCGCTCGCGCGGCCCTCGCGGTCGTGCCAGTCGAGCATGTCGGCCGCGGCGCGCTCCAGTACCGCTTCGGGCATGGCGGCCGGGCCGGCCGAAAAGTTGTAGGGGCGAGCGAGGGAGCTCACCGCGTCACTTCTTGGCGGGGGTCTTGGACCTGGGCGCGGTACCCGCGGTACCACCGTTGCCGCTGGGCGGTGGCACGCCCAGCACCTTCGCAACGCTTGCCTCGAGCGTCTGCAGCTTGGGCTCGATCGTCGGGCGCACGTCGGCCACCAGCTTGGTCGTCAGCGCGTTGCCCAGCTGCGGGTTGAGCTCCGAATACTTCTTGTTGAGCGGGGAACCCAGCCAGGCGATCAGCTGGCGCAGTTCGTCCTCGCTGAAATTTTGCTCCAGCAGGGGGCCGATGGTGGAGGGTGCCAGCTGCACCGCCTTGTCGCGCACGATCGGGAACGCCTCGTTGCGGTAGCGGCTGAGTTCGGCATCGGCTGCCTTGCCGATGGCTTCCCGCTTGTCGGCCGCCACGTTGGTCTGCAGGTACTCGCCGCCGCCTTGCGCGATGGGCGCCATCGACTGCTCGACCAGCCCGCGCGCGATGCCCTCGATGGCAGGGCGCTGGACCTCCAGCAATTGCTTGACCAGGGCGGCCTTGCCTTCGGTTTGGGCCCAGCTGGCCGAACCGGCGGCGAGCATCGCGGCAAGCAATGCCAGTTTGAATTTTTTCATCAAGAATTCTCCGTTGAAGATGAGGGGGTGTCGTCGTCCGGGAGGTCGCCGTTCGCATCGTTCTCAACGATGCGCTGCAGGCCGCTGAGCCTGGCGCCTTCGTCGAGTCCGATCAGCGTGACGCCCTGGGTGGCGCGCCCGAGTTCGCGAATCTCGGCGACACGGGTGCGCACCAGCACGCCCTTGTCGGTGATCAGCATGATCTCGTCGTCCGCGTGCACCAGCGTGGCGGCGACCACCTTGCCGTTGCGCTCGCTTTGTTGAATCGCGATCATGCCTTTGGTTCCCCGGCCATGGCGCGTGTACTCGGCGATGCCAGTGCGTTTGCCGTAGCCGTTTTCGGTGGCGGTCAGCACGCTCTGCTGTTCGTCGCCCGCCACCAGCATGGCGATCACGCCCTGGCCGTCGTCCAGCATCATGCCGCGCACGCCCCGGGCGTTGCGGCCCATCGGACGCACGTCGTTCTCGTCGAAGCGCACCGCCTTGCCGCCATCGCTGAACAGCATCACGTCGTGCTGGCCATCGGTCAGGGCGGCGCCGATCAGGTAGTCGCCCGGATCGAGATCGACGGCGATGATGCCGGCCTTGCGGGGGTTGCTGAACTCGTCGAGCGTGGTTTTCTTGACGGTGCCCATGCTGGTCGCCATGAACACGTACTGGTCGGCCGGAAACGTGCGCTTCTCGCCCGTGAGCGCCAGCACGACATTGATCTTCTCGCCTTCCTGCAGCGGGAACATGTTGACGATGGGGCGACCGCGCGAACCCCGCGAGCCCGCGGGCACTTCCCACACCTTGAGCCAGTACAGCCGGCCCCGGTTGGAGAAGCACAGGATGTAGTCGTGCGTGTTGGCAATGAAGAGCTGGTCGATCCAGTCGTCTTCCTTGGTGGCGGTGGCCTGCTTGCCTCGGCCGCCTCGTTTTTGCGCCCGGTACTCGCCCAGCGGCTGGCTCTTGATGTAGCCGCTGTGAGACAGCGTGACGACCATGTCCGTTGGCGTGATCAGATCCTCGGTCGACAGATCGAACGCGCTGTGCTCGATCTGGCTGCGGCGAGCGCCCGCCTTGCTTTGACCGAATTCGGTGCGGATGGTCGCCAGTTCGTCTCCGATGATGGTCGAAACCCGCTCCGGCCGCGCCAGGATGTCCAGCAGGTCCTCGATCTCGGCCATGACATCCCGGTACTCGGCCACGATCTTGTCCTGCTCCAGTCCGGTCAGGCGCTGCAGTCGCATCTGCAGAATTTCCTGCGCCTGGATGTCGCTCAGGCGGTACAGACCGTCGCTGCCCATTCCGTAGCCGGGCTCCAGGCTCTCGGGCCGATAGTCGTCGGCATTGACCGCGCCGCCATCCGCACGGGTGCGGGTAAGCATCTCGCGCACGAGCTTGCTGTCCCAGGGGCGGTTCATCAGCTCCGCCTTGGCGACCGGCGGGGTCGGCGCATTGCGGATGATGGCGATGAAGTCATCGATATTGGCCAGCGCCACTGCCAGGCCTTCCAGCACGTGGCCGCGCTCGCGCGCCTTGCGCAGGGTGTAGACGGTGCGGCGCGTCACCACCTCGCGGCGGTGCTCCAGGAACACCTGGATCAGGTCCTTCAGGTTGCACAGCTTGGGCTGGCCGTCGATCAGGGCCACCATGTTGATGCCGAAGTTGTCCTGCAGCTGCGTCTGTTTATAGAGGTTGTTCAGCACCA
>JAQGLP010000454.1 GCA_028292835.1 Variovorax sp. | reverse complement strand
CTGCACCTGGACTACCGCGCCGGCGACGGCATCGTGCTTTACCCGCACTTCCAGCAGGCCGTGGTGCCCGGCTGGCTCGACAAGGGCCTGCGCTGGCGCCACCGGGCAAGTGGCTTCCTCGACCGCGCGGTGGTGCTGGCGCCCGCTCCGGACTGGATTCGAACGCTGCCCAACGGCAAGCTGCCCGACCGCGGCGATTTCCTGCGCTACGGCAGCGACACGCCGTCACGGGTAGAGGCCTGGAGCCGGGCGGCGGCCGAGGCCCGGCGGCTGGCGGACGAGTTCGCGCAGTGGCTGGCGCACCCGGACCCGCTCGCGGTGTTGCCGCTGTAGCGATCGCCCGCCCGTCGTCATCGATCAACAAGCGCGAGACCGTGAAGCGGGGCCAGGTGATCAAGACGGCGAGCGTGAAGGCCGACTGATCAGGCCCAGGCCGCAACTGCCTCCGCCACCGACGCCAGCGTCTTGTTGCGCGCAGGTACGGGCGCCTTGGTCTCCGTCAGGTAGATCGCAAGCAGGATCGGCGCGCGGCCCGGCGGACGCAGGATGGCCACGTCGTTGGTCGCGCCGTTCTCGCCGGTGCCGGTCTTGTCGCCCACCGCCCAGTCCGACGGCACGCCTGCGCGGATGCGTTCGCCGCCGACCTTGTTGGCATCCAGCCACTGCAGCAGTTGGGCGTGCGAGGCGGGCGTCAGCACATCGCCCAAGAGGATCTTTTGCATGCTGCGCGCCATGGCGCGGGGCGTGGTGGTGTCTCGTGGGTCGCCAGCGCGCGCTTCGTTGAGCGTGGGCTCGGTACGGTCGAGTCGCGTGTGCGTGTCGCCGATCGAACGCATGAAGGCGGTCAGGCCCTGAGGGCCACCGAAGCTGGCGAGCAGCAGGTTGCCGGCGGTGTTGTCGCTCAGCGTGATGGCCGCCTCGCACAGTTCGGCGATCGTGATGCCGCCGGGCCCGACATGCTTTTCGGTGACTGGCGAATAGGTCACGAGGTCGCGGTGCGCGAAGATGACACGGCGGTCGAGCCGTTCCTTGCGCTGGTCCACGCGCGCTAGCACGGCAGCGCCGGCGAGGAACTTGAAGGTGCTGCACAGCGGGAAGCGCTCGTCTTCGCGGTGCCCGGCGCTGCGGCCGGTGGCGGTGTCGAGCACGCCGACGCCGAGCCGGCCGCCGCTGGCCTTTTCGATGTCGGCGAACTGCTGCGAAAGCGCGGCCGCGGGTTCGGCATGGAGGCCAAGGGAAATGGCCGCCAGCGAGACGAAAAGGGTGCTTGTGAATTGACGTCGATCGATCATGTGTGTTCCTGAAAAAAAGCGACTTTCAGCCATCCGGCGCGCTGTCACAAACGATCGTATTTGCTGTCTCTCGCAAGAAAATCTTTTGACCCTTTCATGGCGCGTTCCCATCTCCCGCTCAACGCGCTTCGTGCCTTCGAATCTTCCGCGCGCCACCTGAGCTTCACCCTTGCTGGATCTGGGTCAGGTATTGAATGAGAGCCATGCGGCTTTCAGGCGGTACGATTTGAGTCGCCCCATCCACCAAGAGGAGACCGCTTTGCCCACACCTGAAACCCGCGGGGTTGTCGCGCCCGGCTCAACGCCCGCAACCATGCCCGGCGGCCGCGCGGTGCCAGTCCGGACGGTCGTGCCCAGGTGAGAGGCTCCCCCTGGGTCGCGCCGCCGCCGCGTCTCACGCCCCGCATGGCCGGCGTGGTCGAGCGCATGGCGCGCGCCGGCCATCCGCCGCTCCACACGCTGACGCCACAGGCGGCCCGCGCCGCCTACGAGAAAAGCGCGGGCGTGCTGGAGGTGCCCACCCCCACGCTGGCGCGCATCGAGGATTTCCAGATCACCGCGCGCGACGGTCACGCGCTGCCGGCACGGCTCTACGCGCCGTCCGATGCCGCGCTGCCGGTGCTGGTGTACTTTCATGGCGGCGGCTTCACCGTGGGCAGCGTCGCCACCCACGACGCGCTGTGCCGCACGCTGGGCGTCCAGAGCGGCTGCGCCGTGGTGTCGGTGGACTACCGCCTGGCGCCGGAACACCGCTTCCCGACAGCGTCGGACGACGCCTGGGATGCCGTGCGTTTCGTGGCCAGCCAAGCGCAGGCGCTCGGCCTGGCGCCGGGCCGGCTCGCGCTGGGAGGCGACAGCGCGGGCGGCACGCTGGCAGCGGTCTGCGCGATCCTGGCGCGCGACGCGGACCTTCCGCTGGCGCTGCAGATGCTGTTCTATCCCGGCACCACGGCGCACCAGGACACCGAGTCGCATCGCCGCTTCGCCAGCGGCCCGCTGCTCGACGCAGCGCTTGTCAACTGGTTCTTCGGACAGTACGTGCGCTCTCCGGCCGATCGCGACGACTGGCGCTTCGCGCCGCTTCTGGCCGACGACGTCGAGGGCGTGGCGCCGGCGTGGATCGGCCTGGCCGAGTGCGATCCGCTGGTCGACGAAGGCGTGGCCTACGCCGACCGGCTGCGTGCTGCCGGCGTGCCGGTCGACCTGGAGATCTACCGGGGCGTCATCCACGAATTCATCAAGATGGGCCGGGCCATCCCCGAGGCGCTGCAGGCACACGCCGATGCGGCGCGGGCGCTGCGTCAGGCGCTGCGGCCCTGAGCCGCGGGCTTTTTGCCGCGGTCCCGACCAACCTGCCACGACAACCAAGACCACCGCGATACCCCTGGAGCCTTCGATGCAACGTACTTCTTTCCGTTTTTTCCAC
This sequence comes from Variovorax sp., assembly GCA_028292835.1. Lineage (GTDB taxonomy): Bacteria > Pseudomonadota > Gammaproteobacteria > Burkholderiales > Burkholderiaceae_C > Variovorax. Next base: position 3,764 of record JAQGLP010000454.1, on the reverse strand, counting down.
CGCCTGCGCGTGCGCTGGGCCGAGGTCGACATGCAGAAGATCGTGTTCAACGCGCACTACCTGATGTACTTCGACACCGCCATCACCGACTACTGGCGCGCGCTGGCGCTGCCTTACGAGGATTCGATGGCGAGCCTGGGCGGCGAACTCTACGTGCGCAAGGCGACGGTCGAGTTCAACGCCTCCGCACGGGCGGACGACCTGCTCGATGTCGGCATCAAATGGGTGCGCACCGGCACTTCGTCGATCGTCTTTCAGGGCGGCTTGTTTCGAGGCGACACGTTCCTGGTGTCGTGCGAGCTGGTCTATGTGTTCGCCGATCCGGCCACGCAGACTTCCAGGCCCGTGCCGGCCGCGCTGCGCGCCGTCTTCGGCGCCTACGAAGCCGGCGAGCCAATGCGCGAGGTGACGGTAGGCGACTGGGCCACGCTGGGCGAGGGTGCCGGTGCGCTGCGCCGCGCGGTGTTCATCGACGAGCAGCGCATCCCGGCCGAGCTCGAATGGGACGTGCACGACGCAAGCGCGCTGCATGCCGTCGCGCGCAACCGCCTGGGTCACGTGGTGGCGACCGGCCGGCTCGTCGCAGGGGCGCCCGGCGTCGCGCGCATCGGTCGCATGGCGGTGCACCGCACGCTGCGCGGCGAGGGCCACGGCGAAGCGGTGCTGCATGCGCTGGAGAGCGCCGCGGCGACCCGTGGCGACCATCAGGCGTTGCTGCACGCGCAGCGTTCGGCCGAGCGCTTCTACGCGCGGCTGGGCTATCACGCGGAAGGCGAACCCTTCGAGGAGGCCGGCATTTCACATCTTGCCATGCGCAAGGAATTGCGAGCCTGACGTCGGTGGTATCCCGCCGCCTGGGGCACCGCTGCGTAAAACCAGGGACTTTCCCTATGAACGGGCACTGCAGGCAAGCCGATTGCAGGCTTTTCGCGACAAGCCTATAGTTATTTTTATCGCTTCCAGGGAGACAAAAGCATGCACAGCATCCGTCGCCATCTGGTCTGGTTCATCGTCGCTGTCGTTGGCGCTTTCGCTCTGGGAACCGTTGCCCTCGGACGCGGGGAAACGATCAATGCGTTATGGATCGTGATCGCTTCGCTCTGCGTCTACCTGATCGGCTACCGCTACTACAGCCTTTTCATCGCGCAGCGGGTGCTGGGACTCGATCCCAACCGCAAGACGCCGGCCTACCGCCACAACGACGGCCTGGACTACGTGCCGACCGACAAGAACGTGCTGTTCGGCCATCATTTCGCCGCGATTGCCGGCGCAGGGCCGCTGGTGGGGCCGGTACTGGCTGCGCAGATGGGCTACTTGCCGGGATTCCTTTGGATCCTGGCCGGTGCGGTGTTTGCCGGCGCGGTGCAGGACTTCATCGTCCTGTTCATCTCGGTGCGACGCGACGGCCGGTCGCTGGGCGACCTGATCAAGCAGGAAATGGGCACGGTGCCGGGGATGATCGCCTTGTTCGGCACCTTCATGATCATGATCATCATTCTGGCGGTGCTGGCGCTGATCGTCGTGAAGGCGCTGGCCGAGTCACCCTGGGGCACCTTCACGGTGGGGGCAACCATTCCGGTGGCGGTGTTCATGGGCATCTACCTGCGCTATATCCGTCCGGGGCGCATCGGGGAGATCTCGGTCATCGGTTTCGTGCTGTTGATGCTGGCCATCTTTGGCGGACAGGCCGTGAGCCAGAATCCCGCGTGGGCGCCGCTGTTCACCTTCGACGGCCGCACCCTCACATGGCTGCTGATCGGCTATGGCTTCATCGCCGCCAGCCTGCCGGTCTGGTTGCTGCTGGCGCCGCGCGACTACCTGTCGACCTTCCTGATAATCGGCACCATCATCGCGCTGGCCATCGGCATCGTGATCGTGGCGCCGGCACTGCAGATGCCGGCGGTCACGCAGTTCGCGCAGGGCAACGGCCCGGTCTGGTCGGGCAACCTGTTCCCGTTCCTGTTCATCACCATCGCCTGCGGCGCGGTCTCGGGCTTCCATGCGCTGATCTCTTCGGGCACCACGCCCAAGATGCTCGACAACGAGGGCCATGCGCGCTTCATTGGCTACGGCGGCATGCTGGCCGAGTCCTTCGTGGCTGTCATGGCGCTGGTGGCGGCCACGGTCATCGAGCCGGGCATCTACTTTGCGATGAACAGCCCGCCCGCACTGGTCGGCACGACCGTGGCTGCGGTGGCGCAGACAGTGTCCGGCTGGGGCTTTGTCGTCACGCCCGACATGCTGACCGAGACTGCAAGGAACGTGGGCGAAACCACCATTTTGGGGCGTGTGGGCGGTGCTCCGACCCTGGCGGTGGGCATGGCGCACATCCTGCACCAAGTGGTTGGCGGCCAGGCGATGATGGCGTTCTGGTACCACTTCGCCATCCTGTTCGAGGCGCTCTTCATCCTGACGGCCGTCGATGCGGGCACCCGCGCCGGACGTTTCATGCTGCAGGATTTGCTCGGTAGCTTCGTACCCGCCCTGCAGCGCACCGACTCGCTGCCCGCCAACCTTGTGGCAACGGCTTTGTGCGTTGGAGCGTGGGGCTACTTTCTCTACCAGGGTGTGGTCGATCCGCTGGGCGGCATCAACACCCTGTGGCCGCTGTTCGGGATTTCCAACCAAATGCTGGCGGCGGTGGCGCTGATGCTGGGCACCGTGGTGCTGTTCCGCATGAAACGCGAACGCTATGCCTGGGTCGTCATGGCGCCTGCGGCCTGGCTGCTGGTGTGCACGCTGACGGCAGGCTGGCAGAAGATTTTCTCGTCGGACCCCAAGGTCGGCTTCCTGTCGCACGCCAGCAACTACGCCGACGGCTTGGCGCAGGGCGTGCTCCTGGCGCCCGCCAAGACCTCGGATGCGATGGCGCGCATCGTCTTCAACGACCGGCTCGACGCCGCGCTGTGCGCCCTGTTCATCCTGGTGGTGTTGAGCGTGCTGTACTACAGCGTGAAGACCGCTCGCGCGGCCCGCGCGGCCAATCGCCCAACCACCCGCGAAACGCCGTTCGAGCCTTTATCTCCGACGGCCGCATCATGAGCGACGCGGGCGTCGGACTGCCCCGGAGCGGAAGCTACTTGGGGCGTGCGCTGGCGCAATCGCTGCGCCTCATGGTCGGCGTGCCCGACTACGATACCTACGTGTACCATATGAAAACCCGGCATCCAGACCGGGCACCGATGAGCTACGAAGCGTTTTTCCGGGAACGGCAGCAGGCCCGCTACGGGGGCGGCAGCGGTCGCTGCTGCTGAGGCGCGAGGCACGGGCACGGACCGGTCGCTGCCTTCCCTGGGCCGGAGGCGGGCAGTGCCGATGCTTGCCCTGGTCAGATGTCGTCCAGCAGCGGATAGGGCAGCGGCTCCACTGTCAGCCGCGGGCCGGTCCTGCCGCCCGCATGCAGATCCCCGGATTCCAGCGCGGACGTCTGGAGCGACACCAGTGCGGCCCAGCTGCCGTCCGGTCCCGCGGCGGCCTGCGCCACGACGCCCACGGGCTGCTCAGGATCTCGCGCCCCGTACACCTCTTGGCCGGCCGCCAGGGGCGCTTCCGCGCTCACCAGGAAGGTGCGGCGCTTAAGCGTGCCACGGAACTGGCTGCGCGCCACCACTTCCTGCCCGGGATAGCAGCCCTTTTTGAAATTGACGCCACCGACCGACTCGTAGTTGAGCATCTGCGGTACGAAAGCCTCGACGATGGGCACGGTGAGAGTCACGATGCCGCTGCGCACCTCGCTCCACCGCCATAGTCCGGCACCGAGCGCG
>JAQGLP010000441.1 GCA_028292835.1 Variovorax sp. | reverse complement strand
ATCAGGATCAGCGCCGCCATCTTGAGCGACTTGAAGGCGTCGAACAGCAGCACGAAGATCAGGAGCAGCGAGATCGGCACCACCACCGCGAGCCGCTTCATGGCGCGTTCCTGGTTCTCGAATTCGCCCGACCAGCCCACCGTGTAGTTGGGCGGCAGCTTGACGTTCTGCGCCACGCGCGCCTGCATGTCGGCCACCACCGAGCCCATGTCGCGGTCCTTGATGAAGATGCCGATGGCCATGGTGCGGCGCCCGGCCTCGCGCGCGATGTTCATGGCGCCGGTGGTCTCGTGGATGTTGGTCACGTCGCCGAGCGTCACGTAGCCGCCGTCGGGCGTGGCGACGGGCGTGCGGCGCAGGTTGGCGATCACGCGCTCCTGCGCCGGCAGGCGCACCGCCACGGCGAACTTGCGCTCGCCCTCCCACAGGCTGGTGGCCTCCTTGCCCGCCAGCGCGGCCTCGATCACGTCCTGGATGTCGCCCACGTTCAGGCCGTAGCGCGCCGCGCGGTCGCGGTCGATGTCGAGCACCAGCTGCGGCACCTGCCCCTCGCGGTCGATCTCGGCGCGCGCCACGCCCCGCACCTGCTGCACCTCGTGCGCGATCTGGCTCGTCACGCGCTGCAGCACGCCCAGGTCGTCGCCGGCGAGCTTGATCACGATCTGGCCCTTGATCTGGGAGATCGACTCCAGCACGTTGTCGCGGATCGGCTGCGAGAAGGCCGGGTCGACGCTCGGGATGGTCCTGAGCGCGCGGTCCATCTGCTCGATGATCTTGTCGTGCGTGATGCCGGCGCGCCACTGGTCCTCGGGCTTCAGGTCCACGAAGATCTCGGCCATCGAGATGGTCTTGGGGTCGGTGCCGTCCTCGGGCTGCCCGGCCTTCGAGACGGTGGTGCGCACCTCGGGCACGCTCAGCAGCGCGCGGCGCGCCATGTGCAGGATGCGCGCGGCCTCCTGCGTCGAGACGGTCGGCGACAGCGTGAAGTTGACCCAGGTCGTGCCCTCGTTGAGCTCCGGCAGGAATTCCGAGCCCAGGCGCGACGCCACCACGGTCGTGAGGCCGAACGCCGCCAGCGCCACCAGCACCACCGTGCGGCGGCGGCGCAGCGCCCAGTCGAGCACCGGCCCATAGAAGCGCTTGGCGCCGCGCACCAGCCGGTTGTCGCCGTGCGGCAGCTTCTTGCGCAGCAGCCAGTACGCCAGGAGCGGCACCAGCGTCAGCGAGAAGATCAGCGAGCCGACGAGCGCGGTCGTCACCGACAGCGCCATCGGCTGGAAGATGCGGCCCTCGTGGCGCTGCAGCGCGAAGATCGGGATGTGCGCCGCGATGATGATCAGCATCGAGAACAGCGTCGGGCGGCCCACCTCGTTGGCGGCGCGCGAGATTTCCTCCTTGCGCTCGTCGGCGTCGAGGTCGCTGCCCTTGGCCTCGCGCCGCTCGGCCAGGCGGTGCAGGATGTTCTCCACCACGATCACCGCACCGTCGACAATGATGCCGAAGTCCATGGCGCCGAGCGACAGCAGGTTGGCCGGCACGCCCATCACCTTCAGCCCCATGAAGGTCGACAGGAGCGCCAGCGGGATCACCACCACCACCGCCAGGCTGGCACGCAGGTTCGACAAAAACAGGTAGAGCACCAGCGACACCAGCAGCGCGCCCTCCACCAGGTTGTGGAACACGGTGGTCAGCGTGCGGTCCATCAGCCAGGTGCGGTCGTAGAACGGCACGATCTGCACGCCCCGGGGCAGGCCGCGCGCGTTGAGCTCGGCGATCCTGTCCTTCACGCCCTTCAACACCACGCTCGGGTTCTCGCCCTTCCTCATGATGACGATGCCCGTCACCACGTCGTCGTCCTGGTCCTGGCCGGTGACGCCCAGGCGCGGCACGGCGCCCACCGTGACCTGCGCCACGTCGCGGATCAGCACCGGCGTCGAGCCGCGCGCCGACAGCACGATGCGGCCGATGTCCTCCGGCGACTGCAGCAGCCCGAGGCCGCGGATGGCGTACTGCTGCGCGCCCTGCGCGACGTAGCTGCCGCCCGCGTTGGCGTTACCGCGCCCGAGCGCGTCGAGCAGGTTCTGGAAGGTCAGCTTGTAGGCACGGAGCTTGTCGAGGTCGGGCTGCACCTCGTACTGCTTGATGGCGCCGCCCATGGCCACCACGTCGGCCACGCCGGGCACCTGGCGCAGCGCGCGCTCGACCGTCCAGTCCTCCAGCGTGCGCAGGTCGGTGGTGTTGACGCCGTCGCCGCGCACCCGGTAGCGCATGATCTCGCCCACCGGCGTGGCGTTGGGCGCGATGCCGGCCTGCACGCCGGGCGGCAGGTCGATGCCGCGCAGCCGCTCGGCGACCTGCTGGCGCGCCAGGTTGACCTCGGCCTTGTCGTCGTAGGTGACGACGGTGTACGAGAGGCCGAACTGCGTGTGCGAGAACACCCGGATCGCGTTGGGCAGGCCCGAGAGCGCCACCTCGACCGGCAGCGTCACCTGCTTTTCCACCTCCTCGGCGGCGCGGCCGGGGTAGAGCGTGATGACGGTGACCTGCGTGTCGGTGACGTCCGGGAACGCCTCGACCGACAGGTTCTTGAACGCCACCACCCCGGCGATGGCGAACAGCAGCGTGCCCAGCGCGATGAACAGCGGCTGGTTCAGCGCGTAATTGATGAGCCGCTTCATGGCTTGGCCGGTGCCGTGGGCACGTCCGCCATGGTTTTTGCGGCACCCGACGCAGAGGGGGCGGGGGGTGCGGCCGATTCCTGTGCCAGATTGAACTGGCGGTCCAGCAGCAGGGTGTTCTCGCTGACCACCTGCTCGCCGACCTCCAGGCCGCGCGAGATCACCGCTTCGCTGGGGCCCGACCAGCCGACCTGCACCTCGCGCGGCTCGAACACGCCGGGCTCGACCTGCACCAGCACGATGTGCTGCGTGCCGTGCAGCAGCAGCGCCGAGGCCGGGATCACCACGCCGGAGCTCAACTGGCGCTCGAAGCGCGCGGTGGCCAGCATCTCGGCCTTCAGGCGACGCTCCGGATTGGGCACCACGCCGCGAACCTTGATGGTGCGGCTGGCCGGGTCGATGAAGTCGGAGGTGGCCGCGACGTGGCCCTGGAAATGCTCGCCGGGCAGGGCCGCCACGCTCAGCTCGAACACCGCGCCGGGGCGCAGCGTGCCGATTTCCGATTCGCGCGCGTCGATCTGCACCCACAGCGAGGTCGGGTCGGTCACGACGAACATCGCCGGCGCGCCGGGCCCCGACGCATCGGGGCGCAGCTCCTGGCCGGGGTTGAGGTTGCGCTCGACCACCACGCCGGCGATGCCCGAGACGATCCCCAGGCGCTGGTC
>JAQGLP010000440.1 GCA_028292835.1 Variovorax sp. | reverse complement strand
CGCCGACATCGTCAAGGCCGTGCAGGCGCCCGAAGGCAGGGCCAGAATGGAAGACGCCGGCTTCCGCCCCACCGGCACCAGCCGCAAGGAGTTCGCGCGGATCATCAGCGCCGACACCGTGACCTGGGGCAAGGCTGTGGCCGCCACCGGCTTCAAGGCCGATTGAAAAGCACCACAGAAGAGACATGCAAATAAAGAACATAAAAGATGACCGGTGGGCTCCCCGCGCCGTCATGCCAGCCCTGTTGTTGTCCCTCCTGCTGGCCGCCTGCGGCGGGAATGGGGGCAGGCGCCTGGTCACCGCGCCGGTGTTCGACGCCAAGACCGCGGCCGCCGCATGTACCGACATGGTCACCCGGGCCGGCCTGAACGCGACCACCCTGACCACCCGGTACGTGGCCGAGGGCACGCGCCGGCCCGGCACGCTCACCACCGGGCCGTTCCTGCCGGGGCACTGCGTCGTCACCGGCAGCATCGACCCGCGCACCGGCGCAGACGGCAAGCCCTACGCCATCGGCTTCCAGCTGAGCCTGCCCGACAACTGGAACGGCCGTTTTCTCTACCTCGGCGGCGGCGGCAACGACGGCACGCTGCGCGACACCTCGCTGAGTTCCAGCATCTCGGGCGGCACGCCGTCGCCGCTGGGTCAGGGCTTCGCGGTGGTGTCGACCGATGCCGGTCACTCGGGCACCAGTGCCTCTTTCGGCGCCGACCCGCAGGCCCGCATCGACCATGCCTACAACGCGCACGACAAGACCGCCATGGCCGCCAAGGAGCTGATCAACTGGCGCTACGGCCGCAAGCCCGACCACTCCTATTTTTCGGGCTGCTCGGGCGGTGGTCGCCAGGGGATGATGTTCTCGCAGCGCTTTCCAGACTACTTCGACGCCATAACCGCCGGCGCACCGGCGATGCGGGTGTCCAGCGGCGCCACCGTGGCCGCGATGTGGAATTACATCAAATTCAACGCCATCGCCCCCAGGGACACGGGCGGCCACCGCATCCTCTCGCAAGCCTTCAGCAATGCCGACCTCAACCTGGTCGCCGGCGCCGTCAATGCCGCCTGCGACGCGGCCGATGGCGTGGCCGACGGAATGGTCAACAACATCAGGGCCTGCAGCTTCGACCCCGCCGTGCTGCAGTGCACCGGCGCCAAGGCCGGCAACTGCCTGTCCAGCGACCAGGTTGGCGCGTTGAAGGGCGTGTTCGATGGTCCGCACAACTCATCCGGCCAAGCGCTTTATGCCGGCCAGCCCTGGGACCCGGGCGTGCGTGGCGCGGGCTGGCGCAGTTGGATGCTGGGCACCTCGACCAAGGCCACGCCTAACTCCAACGACTCGCTGCTGATGAGCGATGCCTTGGTCAACGAATTCTTCACACCGCCGGACCCGGGCTTCAACGTGCTGAACTTCAATTTCGACACCGACCCGGCACGCATGGCTGCCTTCTCGGCCGTATACGACACCTATGCCGACGACAGGCTCGCCGCCTACAAGGCACGCGGCGGCAAGATACTGTTCATCCACGGCATGTCCGATCCGATCTTCTCGGCCCGTGACACGCTGGACTACTACCAGCGGCTGGCTGCCAACAACGGCGGCATGGACGCCACGCAAAATTTCGCCCGGGCCTTCCTCGTCCCGGGCATGAACCACTGCTCCGGCGGCCCGGCCACCGACACCTTCGATTCGGTGCAGGCGATGGTGGACTGGGTCGAAAAAGGCATCGCGCCCGACAGCATCAGCGCCAGGGCCCTGCCCACCAGCACCGACTTTCCGAATCGCAATCGTCCCCTGTGCGCCTACCCCAAGTTCGCCAGATACAGGGGTTCGGGCAGCATCGAGGATGCAAGCAGTTTTGTCTGCTCCGAAGGCTGAAGAAGGACTTTGCTTCGGCGCCAGCGCGCGGGCCGCGATCCGGGAACAATGAAGGAATCTCATCCCTTTTCGCTTTCGAGCTTTTCCCTATGAATCTTCGCACCTTAGGCCGCAGCAATTTGCAGGTCTCGCCTCTTTGCTTTGGCGGCAACGTGTTCGGCTGGACGGTCGACGAACCGCTCGCGTTCCGCCTGCTCGATGCCTGGCTGGACGCCGGCTTCAACTTCGTCGACACCGCCGATGTCTATTCGAGCTGGGTGCCGGGCCATGTCGGCGGCGAGTCCGAGACCCTCATCGGCAAGTGGTTGCGCCAGAGCGGCAAGCGCAACCGCGTTGTGCTGGCCACCAAGGTGGGCAAGCCGATGGGCGAAGGCAAGTCGGGCTTGTCGCCCGCCTACATCCGCGAGGCGGTGGACGCGTCGCTGCGGCGCCTGAAGACCGATCACATCGACTTGTACCAGTCGCACGACGACGACGCCGCGACGCCGCTCGAAGACACGCTGGGCGCCTTTGCGGAACTGATCAAGGCAGGCAAGGTGCGCGCCATCGGCGCCTCCAACTACACGGCGCCACGTCTGGCCGAGGCGCTCGACACCGCCGGACGCCTGGGGCTGCCGCGCTACGAGAGCCTGCAGCCGCTCTACAACCTGTACGACCGTGCGGTGTTCGAACAGTCGCTGGAGCCGTTGTGCCTGGAGCGCGGCGTGGGCGTCATCAACTTCTATGCGCTGGCGGCGGGTTTCCTGACGGGCAAATACCGCAGCGACATCGATGCGGCAAAGAGCGCGCGCGGCGCCGGCACCGTGAAAAAGTACCTGAACCCGCGCGGCCTGCGCATCCTGGGCGCGCTGGACGCAGCGGCCCGGGAGCACAGTGCCACGCCCGGACAGGTCGCGCTGGCGTGGCAGATGGCGCGGCCTTCGATCACCGCGCCGATCGCCAGCGCGACCTCGGTGCGGCAACTCGACGAGCTGGTGGCGGCCACGCGCCTGCAACTTGCGCCCGAGACCATCGCCGCGCTCGACCGGGCCAGCGCCGAGACGCCAGACTGAGGTTCGAGCAAAAAACGGCTCCAACGCGCGTCCATGCTGTGCATGGCTGCTATCTTTTCGATAGCAATCGGGCCGATCAGGGCAGGCGCTGGCGCATCGCCTCGTAGAGGCACACGCCGCTCGCCACCGACACGTTCAGGCTCTCGACCGCGCCGCGCATCGGGATGCTCACCAGCTCGTCGCAGGTCTTGCGCGTGAGCTGGCGCATGCCGGCCCCCTCGGCGCCGAGCACCAGCGCCAGCGGGCGCCGCAAATCGCACTGGTAGAGCGTGCCGGGAGCGTCGTCGCTCGTACCGATACACCAGATGTCGCGCTCCTTCAATTCGCCCAGCGTGCGTGCCAGATTGGTCACCATGAAGTACGGCACCGTCTCGGCGGCGCCGCTCGCTACCTTGGCCACGGTGGCGTTGACGCCGACCGCGTGGTCCTTGGGCGCGATCACCGCGTGCGCGCCGGCGCCATCGGCCACGCGCAGGCAGGCGCCGAGGTTGTGCGGATCGGTCACGCCGTCGAGCACCAGCAGGAGCGGTGTGTCGGGCGCCTCGCCGGCGGCAGCGCAGGCGACGTTCGCAGCCTCCAGGTTCTCCAGCAGTTCGTCGAGCGAATGGGTCTGCGCGATGGTTTCCACGCGCGCCACGATGCCCTGGTGGCCGTCGCTGCCGCACAGCTTGGCAAGCCGCGCGCCATCGGCTTCGAGCAGCCGCACGCCGACGTCCTGCGCACGCGCCAGGAACTGCTTCATGCGCGCGTCGCGCCGGGTGGTGTCGAAGAACACCTCGATCACCGATTTCGGTGCGGTCTTGAGGCGCACGCCCACGGCATGGAAGCCGAAAATCACTTTGGGAGAAGACATGCGAGGATTATCCGTGGCCCCCGACGCGGAGCGGCGCGCTATCGATTGGGCAGCTGCCCGCGCGCGACCTGCGCGCCTCAGCCGCTTTTCTCGTCGGAAGCGACGTGCCCGGCCTCGATCGTGATGCGGCGCTCGCACTGCGCGGAGATGGCGCGGTCGTGCGTCACCAGCACCAGCGTGGTGCCGAGTTCGCGGTTCAGGTCGAACATCAGCCGCATGACCTGCTCGCCGGTGGCGAAGTCGAGGCTGCCGGTGGGCTCGTCGGCCAGCAGCAACGCCGGCTGCACCACGAAGGCGCGCGCCAGCGCCACGCGCTGCTGCTCGCCTCCTGACAGTACCTTCGGGTAGTGTCCCAGGCGCTGGCCAAGGCCCACGCGCCCCAGCATTTCTGTCGCCGCCTTGCGGGCATCGCGTCGGTCGGCCAGCTCCAGCGGCAGCATGACGTTTTCCAGCGCGCTCAGGTTGGCGAGCAACTGGAAGCTCTGGAAGACAAAGCCGACGCTCCGGGCCCGCAGCGCGGCCCGGTCGTCCTCGTCGATGGCGAAGATGTCGGCGCCGGCCAGCCGCACGGTGCCGCGCGTGGGCGTGTCCAGGCCCGCGATGATCGACAGCAGCGTGCTCTTGCCCGAGCCCGAGGCGCCGACGATGGCGGCGGTCTCCCGCGCGCCGAGGGTGAAGTCGATGTCGCGCAGAATGTCCAGCGTTCCGCCGGAATCGGTCACGGACTTGAAAACATGCTCGACGGCAACAATTGCGGCGGACCGGGGTTCGGACATTGGAAAGGCTCTCGTTGTGAATCGCAGACACTTTATCCCCGCCGCTGCCGCGCTGGCCGGCCTGATGGGCGCATGGGCCATGCCGGCCGGGGCGCAGGGCGCCACCACCGGCGCTCCCGCCACCGTGCTGATCCTGGGCGACTCGCTCAGCGCCGAATACGGACTCAAGCGCGGCGAGGGCTGGGTCGCGCTGCTCGAGCAGCGGCTGGCCAGGGAAAAGATCCCGGCGCGCATCGTCAACGCCAGCATCAGCGGCGAAACCACATCGGGAGGACGCTCGCGCATCGACGCGTTGCTGCGTCAGCACA
>JAQGLP010000437.1 GCA_028292835.1 Variovorax sp. | reverse complement strand
CCGCTTTACTGAAGAAGGAACGACGCCCATGCTCTCCCACGCCGCCGACCCGATCGTCGCCATCGCCACCGCGCCTGGCCGCGGCGCGGTCGGCATCGTGCGGCTGTCAGGGCGCGACCTGGCCCCGATCTCGCGCGTGCTGTGCGGCCGCGCCCTCAAGCCGCGCGAGGCGAGCTACCTGCCGTTTCTCGACGCCGCCGGGCGGCCCATCGACCGCGGCCTGGCGATCTGGTTCCCGGCGCCACACTCGTTCACCGGCGAGGACGTGCTGGAACTGCAGGCACACGGCGGCGCGGTGGTGCTGCAGCTGCTGGTGGCGCGCTGCCTGGAGGCCGCCGCCGAAATCGACGCGGCGAGTGGTACGCCCCGCCTCGCGCACCTGCGCGTCGCCGCCCCTGGCGAGTTCAGCCAGCGTGCCTTCCAGAACGGCAAGATCGACCTGGCGCAGGCCGAGGCCATCGCCGACCTGATCGACGCCAGCACCGAGGCGGCCGCGCGTGGGGCCAGCCGCTCGCTCTCGGGCGATTTCTCGCGCGAGGTCGGCGTGCTGCGCGAAGCACTGATCCACCTGCGCATGCTGGTCGAGGCGACGCTGGATTTCCCCGAGGAAGAGATCGACTTCCTGCGGAAAGCCGATGCCGCCGGCCAGCTGGCGGCGCTTGAGCGCCAGCTGGCCACCGTGCAGGGCCGCGCGCGGCAGGGCGCACTGCTGAGGGAAGGCATCCGGGTCGTGATCGCCGGCCAGCCCAACGCCGGCAAGAGCTCGCTCCTCAATGCGCTGGCCGGCGCCGAACTGGCGATCGTGAGCACGGTGGCCGGCACCACGCGCGACGTGGTGGCGCAGACCCTGCAGATCGAGGGGGTGCCGATCCATGTCGCGGATACGGCCGGCCTGCGGCTGAGCCACGACGAGGTCGAGCGGATCGGCATCGCGCGCGCCTGGAGCCACATCGAGGGCGCCGACGCCGTGCTGTTCCTGCACGACCTGACGCGCGCCGGCAACGCCGACTACCGCGCGGCCGATGCCGACATCGCCCGCACCCTGGCTGCCCGACTGCCGCGCAGTGTGCCGGTGCTCGATATCTGGAACAAGCGCGACGCCGCGCCCGACACACCGCCGCCGCGGCACGGCATCGCGCTGTCGGCCCGGACCGGCGAGGGCATCGAGCAGCTCCGGCGCCGCCTGCTGGAACTGGCCGGCTGGCAGGCCGTGCCCGAGGGCGTCTACCTGGCGCGCGCGCGCCACGTCGATGCGTTGGCCCGCGTGCGGGAGCACGTCGAGCGGGCCGAGGCGCACCTGGCCTCGCGCGCGCAGGCGCTCGACCTGCTGGCCGAGGAACTGCGGCTCGCGCAAAACGCGCTCAACGAGATCACCGGCGAATTCGCCGCCGACGATCTGCTGGGCGTGATTTTTTCCCGCTTTTGCATTGGAAAGTAAGTCCCGGGGCTGCCAGGCCGAAGCGTTTCCCAGCCCCTTCCCTCGTCTGTCCACCACCGTCACCTCGGTGACCGCACCATGTCCAACGCTGCCAGCATCCATGACCTCGCGCGCTCCCTTGCGCAGAACACGAGCCACGACGCCTTCGCCCCGGCCCTGAGTGCGCAGCAGTGGGACACGCTGGGCAACTACCTGCAGCCCTTCGATCTGGCGGCCGGCGAGAGGCTGATCGACCAGGACGGGACGGACCGCACGCTCTTCTTCCTCGAACATGGCGCGTTGAGCGTGCATGCGCTCAACAGCCGTGGCCAGGTGCGCCTGGCCATCCTGAGCGCGGGCTCGGTGGTCGGCGAAGGCGCCTTTTTCTCGCGGCTGCCGCGCGCGGCCAACGTGCAGGCGACCGGAGCCTGCCGCGTGTGGCGCCTGACGCCCATCCGCTTCACGGAAATGACCCAGCGCCAGCCCGACCTGGCGCTGGCGCTCGCCCTGGCGCTGGGCGCCGTCGTGGCCAGGCGCCTGGGCGACAAGGCCAAGCGCATCGCCGTCACCTGAGCGCGGCGCCGCCCTCCTCAGCCTCTTTGCAGCCGGTCGATCGCCAGCGCGAGGGCGCCCGCCTGGCCCGACAGCACCAGCGTGTCGCCTTCCGCCAGCAGAGTGTCGCCGTCGGGCTCGCAGGCCTTGCCGTTGCGCCGCCGCAGGCTGGCTACGCGCACGTCGAGCGCCTCCAGCATGAGCTGCGCGAGCGGCCGGCCCACCGCCGGCGCGCCGGGCTCGAGCGTGAACGAATTGAGCCGCTCGTGGCCGACCTCGTCGGCGTTGTCGTCGTCGGCCCCGTGGAAGTAGCCGCGCAGCAGGTCGTAGCGCGCGTCGCGCTGGTCCTGCACCACGCGGATCACGCGGCGCATCGGCACGCCCACCAGCGCCAGCGCGTGGCTGGCCAGCATCAGCGAGCCCTCGATGGCCTCGGGCACCACCTCGGTGGCGCCGGCCGCGCGCAGGCGGTCGAGGTCGCGGTCGTCCTGGGTGCGCACGATCACCGGCACCTGCGGCGCGTGCGAGCGGGTGTTGGCCAGCACCTTGAGCGCGCCCGGCACGCCCAGGTAGGTCACGACCACGGCGCTGGCGCGCGCGAGGCCGGCGGCCATTAGCGCCTGCAGCCGCGCGGCGTCGCCGAACACCACCGAGTCGCCGGCGGCCGTGGCCTGGCGCACGCGATCGGGGTCGAGGTCGAGCGCCAGGTAGGGGATGCCCTCACGCTCCAGGATGCGCGCCAGGTTCTGCCCGCAGCGGCCATAGCCGCAGATGATCACGTGGCGGCTCGTGTTGATCGACTTGCGCGCGATGCTGGTCATCTGCAGCGATTGCTGCAGCCAGTCGCTCGCCACCACGCGGCGCACCACCGTGTTGCTGTAGAGGATGACGAAGGGCGTGGCCACCATCGACAGCACCATCGACGCCAGCACCGGGTTGGCCAGCCAGGCCGGCAGCAGCTGGTGGTCCTGCGCCAGCGCCAGCAGCACGAAGCCGAACTCGCCGGCCTGCGCCAGGTACAGCCCCGTGCGCAGCGCCACGCCGCCGGTCGCACCCAGCCCGCGCGCCAGGAGCGTCACCAGCGCCACCTTGAAGGCCAGCGGCAGCGCCAGCAGCACGGCCACCAGCAGCCAGCGCTGCAGCACGATGTGCCAGTCGAGCGACATGCCGATGGTGATGAAGAAAAGGCCCAGCAGCACGTCGTGGAACGGCCGGATGTCGATCTCGACCTGGTGCTTGAACTCGGTCTCCGACACCAGCATGCCCGCGATGAAGGCGCCCAGCGCCAGCGACAGGCCGGCCAGCTCGGTCAGCCAAGCCAGCCCGAGCGCGATCAGCAGCACGTTGACGATGAAGAGCTCCTCGCTGCGCAAGCGCGCGATGACCGTGAGCCACTGGCGCATCACGCGGGGGCCGCCATAGAGCAGCAGCGCCACCAGCAGGCCGGCCTTCGCCATCGCCAGCGCCAACGCCTTGAAGAGCGTCTCGGGCGGCGCGCCCAGCGCCGGGATCAGCACCAGCAGCGGCACCACCGCCAAGTCCTGGAACAGCAGCACGCCCATCACGCGCTTGCCGTGTTCGCTGTCGAGTTCGAGGCGCTCGGCCATCAGCTTGACCACGATGGCGGTGCTGCTCATCGCCAGCGCCCCCGACAGCGCCAGCGCGGTCTGCCAGCCGAGCCGCCAGCGCGGCGGCAGCCACGAGGCAATGACGAGGGCGCCCACGGTGGCGATCGTCATCGTCAGCAACACCTGCAGCAGCCCGAGGCCGAACACGTGCTGGCGCATGGCACGCAGCTTGGGCAGGCTGAACTCCAGCCCGATCACGAACATCAGGAACACCACGCCGAACTCGCCCAGGTGGCGGATGCCCTCGGAGTTGGGCGACAGCGCCAGCGCGTGCGGCCCGATCAGCACGCCGGCCATCAGGTAGCCCAGCAGCGGGGGCAGCCTGAGCGAGCGGCACGCCACCACGCCCAGCACGGCAGCCAGCAGGTACAGCAGCGTGAGCTCGAACGAGGACATGGATGCCATGCTAAGGGGTGTGGATGAAAGTCACGGGAACGTGCCGCGAGGTGCGGTGCCATGACCGCTGCCGCTTGGGCCAGCGGGGGCTCCTGCGGTGGACAGCGACGGGCCGAAATACCGGAACCCGGGTTCCGCGTCCTCCCGGCCGATAAAATCTTGCGATGAGTTCCCGCCCTGCCCTGGTCCCCCAGGTCGACCCCGACGCGCTGCTGGCGCGCGCGCGCCTGACCTTCGACATCGAGGCCGCCGCCGTGCTGGGCTTGAAGGCGCGCGTGGGCGCGAGCTTCGTCGCCGCCGTGCAAAAGATCCTCGACGTGCGCGGCCGGGTGGTGGTGATGGGCATGGGCAAGAGCGGCCATGTCGGGCGCAAGATCGCCGCCACGCTCGCCTCCACCGGCACGCCGGCCATGTTCGTGCACCCGGGCGAGGCCAGCCATGGCGACCTTGGGATGATCAAGTCGGTCGACCTGGTGCTGGCGATCTCCAACAGCGGCGAGGTCGAGGAACTCACCACCATCCTGCCGGTGGTCAAGCGCCAGGGCGTGCCCTTGATCGCCATGACCGGCCGGCCCGACTCGACGCTCGCGCGCTACGCCGACCTGGTGCTCGACAGCGGTGTCGAGAAGGAAGCCTGCCCGCTCAACCTGGCGCCGACCGCCAGCACCACGGCGCAGATCGCGCTGGGCGACGCGCTGGCGGTGGCGCTGCTCGATGCGCGCGGCTTCGGCGCCGACGACTTCGCGCGCTCGCACCCGGGCGGCGCGCTGGGCCGCAAGCTGCTCACCCACGTGGGCGACGTGATGCGCACGGGCGACGACATCCCGCGCGTGGCGCCGGACGCTACCCTGAGCGCGCTGATGCGCGAGATGGGTGCCAAGGGCTTCGGCGCGGCGGCCGTGGTGGATGCCGACGGCCGCGCCATCGGCGTCTTCACCGACGGCGACCTGCGCCGCCTGGTGGAGACCGGCGCCGACCTGCGCGCGCTGACCGCGTTCGCGGTGATGCACCGCGAGCCACGCACCGTGCGCCACGAGGCGCTGGCGGTGGAGGCCGCCGAGCTGATGGAGCAGCTCGGCATCACGCGGCTGCTGGTGGTCGACGCGGCCGGGCGGCTCACCGGCGTCATCAACACCAACGACCTGCTGCGGGCCAAGGTGATCTGATGGCGACGGTACCCCCGCGCTTCGCGCCCGAATTGCTGCTCGCCGCGCAGGACGTGCGCGTCGTGTTCTTCGACGTCGACGGCGTGCTGACCGATGGCGGTGTCTACTTCAGCGAGCACGGTGAAACCCTCAAGCGCTTCAGCATCCTCGACGGCTACGGCCTGAAGCTGCTGCGCCAGGCGGGCCTCGTGCCGGTCGTGATCACCGGGCGCGATTCCAAGCCGCTGCGCACGCGGCTGGCCGCGCTGGGCATCGAGCACGTGCACTACGGCACCGAGGACAAGCTGCCGGCGGCCGAGCGCTCGCTGGCGGCGCTCGGCCTCGACTGGGCGCAGACCGCCGGCATCGGCGATGACTGGCCCGATCTGCCGGTGCTCTCGCGCTGCGCCTTCGCCGCAGCGCCCGCCAACGCGCATGTCGAAGTGCGCGCCGCGGTGCGCTACGTAACGGACGCGCGCGGCGGCGAGGGCGCGGCACGCGAATTCTGCGACCTGCTGCTGACCGCCACCGGCCACTACGCCCGCGCGCTGGCGGCTGCCCGGGACACGACGCGTCCATGAGGTCGGTGCTCGCGGCGCTGCGCGACGGCCTCGACCGCGCGACGATCTACCTCCCCATCATCCTGACCGCCTGCCTGGCGCTCGGCACCTACTGGCTGGTGCGCAACGCCCCCCAGCTGGCCGAGCCCAGGCGGGAGCAGGCCGTGCGCCATGACCCCGACTACTTCATGCGCGGGTTCGTCATCAAGAGTTTCCTGCCCAGCGGCGCACTGCGCAGCGAACTCGCCGGCCAGGAAGGCCGCCACTACCCCGACAACGACACCATCGAGGTCGACCAGCTGCGGCTGCGCTCGGTGTCCCCGGTCGGGCGCGTCACGCGCGCCAGCGCCGACCGCGGACTCTCGAACGGCGACGCGAGCGAGGTTCAGCTGTTCGGCCATGCCCTCGTGGTGCGCGAGGCGGACACCGATGCCGCTGGCAAGCCCCTGCCCCGGCTCGAGTTCCGGGGCGAGTTCCTGCACGCCTTCCTGGACACGGAACGTGTGCGCTCCAACCGGCCCGTCACCCTCACCCGCGGCGCCGATCGCTTCACCGCCGAGTCGATGGACTACGACAACCTGAGCGGCATCGCCAACCTGCGCGGCCGCGTGCGCGGCCTACTGGTGCCGGACGGGACCGCCGCTGGCCCACGTTGAGCGCTGCCGCCCTGCCGAGAGGAACACCGATGGCGCCCCTGGCTTTCATCACAGGCGCTTCGAGCGGCATCGGCCAGGCGCTGGCGGCGCGCTTTGACGACACGGGCTGGCGTCTCGCGCTGGTGGCGCGCCGCACGTCCGAGATCGAAACCTGGGCCAACGCCCGTGGCATGGACCCGGGACGCTATCGAATCTATAGCGCCGACGTGGCGCGGATCGATGCCATTGCCGCTGCCGGAGCGGCCTGCATCGCGGTGCAGGGCGTGCCGGACGTGGTCATAGCCAACGCCGGCATCAGCATCGGTATCGACACGGCGGTGCGCGCCGACCTCGACGTGCTGGCGCGGACCTTCGCCGTCAACAACATCGGCCTAGCGGCCACCTTTCATCCGTTCGTCGCGGCCATGGCGGCGCGCGGCAGCGGCCGGCTGGTCGGCATCGCCAGCGTGGCCGCTGTCCGCGGCCTGCCGGGACACGGCGCCTACTGCGCCAGCAAGGCGGGCGTCGTCAGTTACTGCGAGAGCCTGCGCGGCGAGTTGCGCGACAGCGGCGTCAAGGTGGTGACGATCTGCCCCGGCTACATCGACACGCCGCTGACGCGCGGCAACCGCTATGGCATGCCGTTCCTGATGTCCGCCGAGGCGTTCGCCGAGCGGGCTTTCCGGGTCATCGAGGCCGGGCACGGCTTTCGCACCATTCCGTGGCAGATGGGCATCGCCGCAAAGTTGTTGCGCGTGCTGCCCAATCCTGCCTTCGACCGCCTGCTTCAAGGCCGCGCGCGCAAGAAGCGCCAGGGCGAGTAGGCACGGCACGCCCTGGCGTACCGCCATGGACTGGGTGGAGGATGCGGCACCCTGCGATCCAGACAAGCAGGCGAAGGCAGGCCACGCGAAAAAGGCTCCCGAGGGAGCCTTTTTCATTCAACCAAGCCGCCGAGGCTCGGTATCAGTTTCAGTAGCTGCTGCCGCTGCCGTAGCCGCCGCGGTCGCCACCGCGGGGGCTGGCGCCGTAGGGGCTGCGAAAGCCGCCATCGCTGCCACCGCCGCCGCTGCGACCACCGCCGCCGTAGCCGCCGCCACCGCCGCTGC
>JAQGLP010000550.1 GCA_028292835.1 Variovorax sp. | reverse complement strand
GGTGATGCCGAAGCGATCGGTGATCCACCCACACTGGATCGGCTGGCCGCCCTCGCTCAGCGCGTCCCAGAGCCGGTCGACCTCGGACTGCGCCGCGCATTCCAGAAACAGCGACACGCTCATGCTCGGCGTGGACGCAGGCCCATTCAGGAGCATGAAGCGCCCGCCCTGAAAGTCGAGCGTCGCGGCGATCAGGGCGCCGCCCTGCCCGCGCATGTCGTCGCGCACGCGCGCGGCCGGCAGGAGCGCCGAGTAGAAGGCGAGCGCCTCGGCGGCGCGCCCCTCGAACATAAGGCAGGGCATGAACATGGCGACGGGTCTCCCGTGATCTGTCCAGAGGACGCACGGCGAGTTTACGCCCCGACACGCCGCCGAAAACTTTTTACGGCCAAGTCCAGCGGCCCTCGGCGCCGAGGGGCCTCGCTGCCTTTATCTGACCTCGACGAGACTCACCCGATTGGCCAGACTATGCGCGAGCAGCAGGTTGCCGTCGCGATCGACATCCATGTTGCGCACGATGTCGCCGCCCCCCGGTATCGTCCAGGTCTGGAAAACCTCGCGCGCCGGATCGAAGCGCACGAGCGTGTTGGGCTTGGCGAAGGATTCGCTGTACCACACCGCGCCGCGCGTGAAGGCGATCCCGTAGGGCTGCGACTTGGGCCCGCTCGGCGAGGGCCATTCCTTCACGGCGCCGGTCGTCATGTCGAGGCGCCCGAGATAGCCGCGCGCGAAGTCCGTGTACCAGACGACATCATCCGGCCCGAGGGCGAGACGCCGCGGCCGCGCCGCCGCGTCGGGCAAGGTGTACTCCCGGATCGCCAGCGTCTCGGGGTCGACGGTCGCGATCTTGTTGATCCCGAACTCGACGACGACCGGCGCGCCCTTCGACGTGATCATCAGCCCATAGGGCCGCGCGTCCGCGGTCGGGACAGGGATCAGCTTGATCTCGCCGCTCGACGGGATCAGGCGGCCGATGACGTTGCCCTGCTGGGCGGTGAACCAGAGCCGCCCCTTCTGGTCGAAATTCAGCGTATGCGGATCGCGGATGTTTGGATCGGGCAGCGGATAATAGGCCGCTTCCCCGGTCCTCGGGTCGAGCCGGCCGATGGCGCCGGCGCGATTAGCGGTGAACCAGATGCGCCCGTCCTTGTCCTCGGCAAGGCCGTGCGGTCCGGGATGATCCTGCAGAGGAAATTCCTTGACCGCGCCGCTGGCCGGATCAATGCGGCCTAGCCGGCCAGCCAGCTGGCCCGTGTACCAGATTGACCCGTCCTGCGCGGCGCGCGGATCATGCGGGCGCGAACCCGGCGTCGGGACGTCCCAGGTGCGGAAGCTCGCGCTGGCCGGGCCCTCGAGCGTCACCGCCGGCGGGCGCGGCGGCTCCGGAAAGTTCCGGGTGAGATAGGCCTGGATAACCGGCCATTCACCGGCGGGCACCGGCGCATCCATGTTGCGCATCATCGTCATGACGGTGCGCCAGCCTTCCGGCGAATAGCCCGCGCGCACGCGCGAGGCCTCGTGGCAGCCGTTGCAGGTCGTCGTCACGACCTCCTTGCCAGGACCGTCCGGAAAGTCTTGCGCCAGCGCGGGGATGATGAAAGGCAGGCCTGAGACGAGCGTGAGGCAAGCAAGGCGTCGCATGGGCGTCCTCCCGACAGGTGTTTCCTTCGCCAAAATTAGTCGCAATCAGACGATGCGCTCAAGCGAGCGACGCGAACGAGCCGCGATTGCGCAGCGCCGGCTGTCAGGTCACGGCGTCATGTCCGAAAGGAGCGCGCCCAGAAGCGCATGGTTCTCGGCCTGTTCGAGATAGGCGCCCAACCGGGGACGCGTGACCAGCAAATCTGCGATGTCGGCTGTCTGGAGCGCATGCCGGACCAATCGCAGCGCCGGCGCGAGGTGGCAGTCCGCCATTGTCAGGACGCCTCCCATGAAGCTCATGTCCGGCTTGAGGTAGAGATCCGCCGACGACAGTCCACGCAACAGGCGGGTCAGACGGGAACTGACAAGCTCGTCGTCACGCTGGCCGGCTTGCAGCAGCCGCTGCAATTCGAGGCCTTGGTTCATGATGCCGAGTTCCGCGATGCGTTGGAGCAAGCGGACCTCCGCTCGCGCACGCGCGCCGACGGGCATGAGCGGAGGGTCGGGAAACTGCTCGTCGAGATAATCGATGATCGCGACCGACTCCGGCATGACGAAGCCATCGTCGAGGACGAGACAAGGCACGGTTCCGACCGGATTGATCGCGTGGAACTTCGTCGAGCCCAGCCCGCCCGGAGGCTCTTCAAAATCGACATCCAGCCCCTTGAATCGAACGGCGATGCGCACGGGAACTGAATTGGGCGACGTGCTGGTCGAGTAGAGGATCATGTCGTACGCTTCATTCGCTTGGGAGCGCCGGCCCGGGAGCCTCGAGGCTGAGTGCTGTTGCGCTGCATAGAGTCCCACGATGCACGCAAACGAGCCCACACTTTTCCGGTTTCGACGTTGAGACATGAAATCATAAGCGGGTCGAAAGCTCACGTCTCGATTGAGCCGAGAAGGTTGTTCCAAATTGCTGATCCCACGAGGACGCCGCCCCTCGTCTCGGCGGCGCGGTCACGTCCGCGCGGACTTCTCGCAAAACCGCCCCGGAGTTTTCACTCGCGGGGCGGATTGTGTTTGGTTGCGGGGACGCGCAACCACCTATACAGAACTATTGTATTGAGCAGCACCT